>JAJDAB010000058.1 GCA_029262095.1 Candidatus Hydrogenedentota bacterium | reverse complement strand
GTCTCCGAAGTCAAAGCAATGCTCGCAGATCTGCTCGTTCAATTGAACACGGACCCCGATTTGCGCGCAGACCCGCACGTCCGCAGAGCGATCGCGGAGGCGGCCATCGCAACATATCCGGCGCAAGACTCGGTGTCGAACGAGAACCTCGATCACTTTTCTCGATTTATAACATTATTTGAGCGGGATCTATTAAACGAGAATGAGCGGTCGACGCTACTCAATGACTTGGGCGATTACGAGCCCATAGATAACGAACGGGCGGCTCGCGATATCTTGATGCTTTCCCAGATGGCACAAGATCGCGAAACGGATCAGGTGGAGCAATATTATACGCCTTGGTATTCGTTCGACGGTCTAGTACCGCATTCCGTGGGAAAGACGTATCCGGCGTTCGACCCGGAATCGCTGATTATCATGTCTTGGGTAGCGAAACGAAACAAAGCCGGCGTTGTTGAAATCGCGTGGCTGAATTCAGCTTTGCGTGACTATGTCGCCCGAAGACTATCCAAGGAAAAGGAATGGGACAACGCCGACAAGGTCGTGGCTGCGTGGTTTCGCCATTTCGCCACCCGCCCGCTGGACCGTACAGAATCGGAGGCAGAAGTACGCGAACACATTACCAGAAAGGACGTGCCGACAATTAGCTTAAAATTCTTCTTCAGCTGGCTAAGCGATTTGGAAGAGTCCGACAGTAAGACCGCGTTCGACGAATTCAGGAATAGGTTGATTAGACAGGCACCTGCTCTGCTGAAAGGCCCGGAAGAAAACCCCAATTCGTATGATTCGCTTTGGGATAAGTATCCGAAAGAAGCTAAAGAAGGGAACGAGACTGAGGACGTCGAGGCGTTCTGCCGCCTCTTGCAACCGTCTCCAGGACTTGGCCATGTGGTCTGTGGAGCTCGCGCGCTGAAACCTAAGGGCGTGCGACTCCGCACGCCTACCCATTATCCCGATGTCAAAGGAAAAGCAAAGCCCGATTCAAGGATAGACGGCGACCGAAGTTTCGACCTTTACGGTGTGTGGCACATTCGCGAACAGAAACGGAAAGAGAAGTTCACCGACGACTCCTTCCTCGCCGTACAGGGAATCTTGATTCCCGTGACGCTACGGCGCAAGAAAGTTGAAGAGCTCGAAGTAAGTAATGCCCAAGCACAGGCGACCCGCATCGTCAACCGCAACTTCGCCCACAATTTGGGTTCACATGCACTCCAACATATCGCCGGTGAGATTCGGCAAAAGGGGCAAAAGGCGTCGGAAGCCGGCTCTGAAGAAGTGTTGCGGCCCGTCGATGACGAGTTCCAGCTTGCACGGTTTCTCGCCTATGTCGCGGAACGCGCCGATTTATTAGCACTCGCATCGATGGAAGAACTTCCCTCAGGCATGCCCATGCCGCTCGATCTGCTCGTCCAAGAATTCAGTAGCCAAGGCCTCCTCTTGAAATACCTTTGTAGGACGGAACAAAGTAACCTTTCGGGCAAACCCCGCCGAGTCTCCCTCAAGTTGCATGAGCGCGCCGAAAATCCGCTGGTGAGCGTACATGGAGGCGCACTCGGCATGCATGCGTTCTTCGCACTCTTGGAGAATTTTGCGCGCAACTCCATGAAGCATGCGCCCCGACGCGCGCCAGACGCCGACGGAAGCCACAATACCGTTCGATTGATCCTCAACGTCCAACAAGGGCTAGACAAGAAAATTGTGTGCCAATTGTGGGATGACGCAGCGGATCCTCTGAGTTCGGATGCACGGGCTAAATTGGAAAGTAACCAGGAACGTCTAGTGAACCCGCCCGAAGAACAATATTCCGCAGAGCTTGGCCTTATGGAGATGAACCTCTGGGCGGGTTACTTACAAGGGCGCAATTTTTCTCATGTTCTGTCCACCAAAGATCCCAAGATCCGCAAATGCATGACGCACGAGTGGGATAACTCGGATAGACCGCAAACGAAACTGGTATTCTATTTTCAACCAGCAAGATTCATACAGTCAGTGAGGGAATTGACTACAGGCGGGACCACGCAATTCACTATTGACGATGAAAAAGTAGTCCGTGATAGATCTTCGGATGAGCCTAAAGACGATCAACCATCCGGAGTCATTCGCAGCCGTTGGTTCTCCCGCACAGCACGAAACAGTGTGGACTCGCCATTCGGCGAACTGGCGGGTGTGGACGCCGACGCGTTTTTTGATGCAGTGAAAACGGATGAGAAAAAGATCAAAGACGACGCCGAATCGCTGCTGAAGCTGCAGCACGCATGGATTGCCAGTTTGAGAAAACATAGCCTGGGTGGCAACACGGAGCCGATTCGGTTGCTGATACTTGATTCATCGCTCGCGACCAACACCCAACTTCATGCAAATGCGACCGACGGGCATTCGAAACGATGGGATTACTTTCTGGATGCAGACGCTTCAATTTCCGCTCATGTGATCAATGAAAACGCATGTTTGCGAGGCGACGAGTTTGACGGCTTGCTCGCTGTTTGGGATCGGCATGGGTCCTTCGGTTCGGACTTCGTTGGGGAAGGCTGTTACGCGAAGAAAACAGTATTCTACGAATCGTACACGGCGGATTCCCAAAGCCCAACGCGGTACCTCCTTCCATCGTTGCTGAGTAGCCCGGAATTAACGAAGCAGAACGCAATCTTGTTCTTAATTGAATCAGCGCTCACCCAGGTGCACGTCGTGGATGAGCGGCTCTGCGAAAGTGTCGGCCGTTCGGCCATCAATACGTCCAAGCGGGCCGGCATCTTCGTTTTCAACCCCTACGAAAAAAGCGCCAATACAAATCAATGGTTCGATCGACTTGACCAGGAGTCGAGCGTTCCGAATCAGGCCGTTGGACATATGCCCATCACGATGGAATCGATTCACGTCAGCCTGGGCCGCAACGCCGAGGCGTTCGAGAGCGAACTGGAGTTCCTCGATCGATTCAGAAATCGCGCGCGGCAGATACCATACGCCTTTCTTCATACCGGCAAGGGAAGCACTAAGTTGGACGCTTCGAAAGGGACGAAGAACGTGAAGGGCCGGACGCGCGTTGAAATCCCACCTCTATCGGTAACGACGCTCGGGCGACTCGGGTTTTCGACACCGTCAAAACTCATGCTTGTCCAATGGCTTTACCAGGAGGGGTTGCGCGATGTCGGATGACCTGTTGAATTGCCGCCCGCTCTTGGTTTTGGACCATATGGGTATGGATCGATACGGTGAGAAATGGATTCCCCTATTCGATCCCCAGATTTACGCGGGTTTTATTCTGGATACATCCGAACGTGATCCCCGACCCCACCTCATTACAACCGAAAATATGAAGAACACGCTCTTGGCTCACAAGAAGACCACGTGCGTAATCGGACTGAATATGGCGATACCATTAGTGTTGGAGATATTTGAGGAAATAATTCCAAGATGGAACGTCCGTTTCGAGAAACCGTTTCCCGTCGTCTATCACAAAACTGCGATCGAAAGCGTGGAACTTGATTTCAAGGAAGCCGTTGTTAAAGCAAGGGGAGAAGGCTCGATTCGTGTAGTGTCGTTCGAACATGTCGGAAAAGACAAAGTATGGGCAACACTTTGCCGGATGCTTAACCTAGTTCGCGGCGATAGTCCCCCGCGTCATTTTCTCCGCAATATCGCCGTTGCGTATCTATTTCGTCTGGACGACTTTCTCAGTCAAGAGCCCGTCGACGGCAGACTCACAAAGAGTTTCAGTGCCTGGCTCCAGGAGAGAATCGACCTTGATAGAATCGAGAAGGAACTGAGCGAGTTAAGAGACGGCGATCGGCTCGCCGAATTGTTGGAATACTGCGACCACGCAACCCAAGAGAAGCTAAGAGCTGAATCGGAAAAGCTTGTGCAGAACATTCGCATCGCGCTGCCATCGAACGAGTTCAAAGTGCTTGAGGATCTGAAAAAATCGGTTACACATTGGGCGAACACATTGGACGCCACGGGTGAAGGCTACGACTCATGACCGAGCAAGCGGAATTTGTCGAATCCATCTTGATAGTTGAAGACGACGAAGAGCTTTCATCTCTACTGGCCAGCGGACTTCAACGCAAGTTTAAAGTGACGGAAACTTCGTCGTTGTCGGGAGCTCGCGACGCGTTGAATCGGGGCGTATTCCATGGTGTTCTACTCGACCTTCGACTACGAGGTGCGGACAGTCATGATACGGATGGGTTGACCCTCCTGAGTGAAATCAAACAAGATCGACCGCTCATGCCGGTAGTTCTGATGACGGCGTATGCCGACATTGACGTCGCAGTCGAGGCGATGAAGATCGGCGCTGACGAATTCGTCGACAAGGCGAAGGTCATGCCTTCGGACCTAGTTCGTATTCTTCAGGGTTGCATTCGAAACGCCTTGGACCAGCTTCACGCCCAGGCGGCGCTGGACGAACAATCAATACACGAACCGTCAAATCTTGTGGGCGATGCGCCGGTCATGCGTGAGGTATCGGCAAATATAGACTTAGCAGGTCGCGATGGCTACTGCTCCGTACTAATCCTCGGGGAAACCGGGACAGGCAAGGAAGTTGTTGCACGAGCTGTTCATAGCCAGGGTTGGCGACGCAATGGACCCTTTGTCCCGGTCGCCACACCGGCGTTGAGCCCGCAGTTGATCGAAAGCGAGCTGTTCGGACACGAGAAAGGCGCGTTCACAGGCGCAACTGAGCGCCGAGAGGGATTCATTGAAAGGGCCCATGGAGGGGTACTGTTCCTAGATGAGATAGGCGATCTCCCGGCGAATCTTCAATCGAAGCTGCTCCGGTTTCTGGAAGATCGAATTGTGCAGCGGGTGGGCGCCACGAAGCCGATTCCTGTTGATGTCCAGTTGGTGGCCGCCACCAATCGAGATCTAAGTCAACTCATAAAGCTTGGCGAATTCCGAGAAGACCTCTATTATCGCCTCAATACCGTCACCATTCGCATACCGCCATTACGGGACCGGATACAGGACGTACCGATGCTCGCTGATCATTTCTTGTACCTGTTTCGAAAACAAGGTCGAACCAATCTTGTAGGTTTCCGAAAGGCTGCTATTGATGCGCTGGAGCAATATTCGTTTCCTGGCAATGTGCGGGAACTCAAGAATTGCGTGGAGCGCGCGATACTGAGTGCAAGCCAGTCGAAAC
>JAJDAB010000057.1 GCA_029262095.1 Candidatus Hydrogenedentota bacterium | reverse complement strand
TCGTTCGGGCGAGTTACGGCCATGTGCGCGATTTGCCTAAGAGCGATTTAGGCGTCGATATCGAAAATAATTTCGAACCCAAGTACGTTCGGCTGCGATCGGCATCGAAGAGCATCAAGGAACTCCAAGCCGTTGCAAAGAAAGTTTCGACCATCTTGATCGCGTCTGACCCCGACCGCGAAGGCGAAGCTATCGGGTGGCACGTCGCGGAGTTGTTGAAGAAACTCGACAAGCCGGTTGAGCGAATTGTATTCAATGAAATTACGAAGCGCAGCGTAAAAGACGCGGCGAGCAATCCTCGAGAAATTGACGAGAACTTGGTGAACGCCCAACAGGCCCGACGCGTATTGGATCGGCTGGTGGGCTACAAGTTGAGTCCGTTGTTGCAGATGTCCATTCGCCGGGGCTTGAGCGCGGGGCGGGTACAATCCGTCGCCGTTCGAATGGTCTGTGAACGCGAGGCGGAGATTCGCGCGTTTGTGCCGGTTGAGTATTGGACGTTGGAAGCGTTGCTCGCCAAAGCCGCTGGTGAAGTGGTGACCGCGCGCCTGCATAAGATTAAGAGCGAGAAATTCGAAATTGGCACTGAAGCGGCGATGCAAGAAGTCTTGCAAGGGCTGGAAGGCAAGTCCTACACCGTCGAGTCGGTTGAGAAAAAGGAAACGCGGCGGCGTCCTACCGCGCCGTTCATTACGAGTACGTTGCAGCAAGAGGCGTTTAGGCGGCTCCGGTATTCCCCGAGGCAGACGATGCGTATTGCGCAGCAATTGTATGAAGGTATTGCGCTTGGCGGCGAAGGTACCGTTGGACTCATCACGTACATGCGTACCGATTCGACGCGGATCGCGTCCGAAGCCTTGGGTGAAGTTCGGGATCACATCGGCAACAATTACGACAAGGGCTATCTCCCGGACAAGCCCAATACATTCGGAAAGAAGAAAGACGCTCAGGATGCTCATGAAGCCATTCGAACATCGACCGCCGCGCACACACCGGAAAGCGTGAAGCAGTATCTGGACGAGGATCAATTCAAGCTGTACTCCCTGATTTGGAAACGGTTCGTTGCGAGCCAAATGACGCCGGCGGTATTCGATCAAACGACGGTAGATATTGCGGCTGGCGATTGCACGTTCCGCGTGACGGGTTCCGTCATGAAGTTTGCTGGATTCTTGAAACTGTATGAAGATCCCAAAGACGAAGGCGATCAATTGCTGCCGGTATTAGACGAAGGCGAATCGCTGAAGCTGCAAGAATTGCAGCCGGAACAACATTTCACGAAACCGCCGGCCCGTTATTCGGAAGCAACCCTGATACGGGCATTGGAGGAAAATGGGATCGGTCGGCCGAGTACGTATGCACCTACCGTAAACACGATTGTCGACCGTGGATATGTACTGCGTGAAAAAGCTCGTCTGGAGCCGACGGAACTCGGCGAGGAAGTAAACACACTCCTCGTTAAGAATTTCCCGGATGTGCTTGACCTAGAGTTTACGGCGCGTATTGAGCAGGATTTGGACCGTGTCGAAGCCGGTGAATTGGAGTGGCACGAGTTTTTGCGCAACTTCTATACCACGTTTGAAAAAGATTTGAACGTCGCGCAGAAGGCTATGATTGCGGATCTCGTGGGCGACAATGCCAAGTGTCCGAAGTGCGAAGGCGAAATGGAAGTAAAAGAGGCCTGGTACGGTCTATTTCTTGGTTGCAAGAAGCATCCGGATTGTGATGGGCGTATCGCGTTGCGCAAGAAAGCGGAGTCGCGGCCGACTGACGAAGTCTGCGATAAATGCGGCGCGCCGATGGTTATCCGTGCAGGACGTTTCGGCGAATTCATGGCGTGTTCGAAATACCCGGAATGCAAGAACACGTACAACGTCGACAAAGACGGGAACAAAGTTGATAGTCCGGAACGTGCAGAACCAATTAAGACCGAACAAAAATGTCCGGATTGCAAAGCGTTCCTGTTGATTCGAAAGAACCGGCGTGGTGAAGATTTCTATGGGTGCGAGAAATACCCGAAGTGCAAATTCACGAAGCCGATGGAGCTGAATCTGAAATGCGTTCTTGAAGGCTGCGATGGCGAACTGGTTAGCAAAATGGCCAAACGGCGTCGCTATGTCGGGTGCGAAAATCATCCGGATTGCAAATTCACGGCGTTTGGTCAGTTGGATAAAGAAACACCGTGTCCTACGTGTAAGAATTCGTGGACCATGCTGATGAAACCACGTGGGAAACCGCGTGTGCGGTTCTGTCCGGTTCCGACTTGTGAATATGAAGTGGAGATTGAAGAACCGGCCGAGGAAGAAGCGGCGACGTAGTCGAGCCTTTCGGGGGAATGGCCACATAACGTTGGGGGCGCCCAAGCGGGCGAATGCATGCGGCATTAACAGAATTCGTCGTCTATTTGGAGACGGAGCGTGGCTTTTCCGCGCACACGCTGCGCGCCTATCTCGCTGATCTCGATCAGTTTTGCGACTATCTCGTGAACGGTGAGGTCGCATTCCTACGTGAAACGGAAGAACGTCCTCCGGCTACGTTGGATTCGCTCGCATTGGCCGATCGAAAAAAGGTCCGCTCTTTTGTCGCGCATGTGCGAAGCCGGGGGGGATCGCCGCGGACGGCAGCAAGGAAGCTCGCTGCCATTCGGGCGGCGTTTAAGTTCTACGTTCGCATCGAACGTTTGTCCTCAGACCCGGCCAGCGGTGTTTCGGCACCGAAGCTATCGCGCGATTTGCCTGATGCACTTAGCATTCCCGAGGTGACTCTATTGGTCGAGGCGCCGGCCGGGTCGGAACCGTTGGGCATTCGCGATCGTGCGCTTTTGGAAACGCTGTACAGTACGGGCATTCGCGCTGCGGAGTTGGCGGGCATCTCGTTGACGGACGTAGATCGAATCAGCGGGACGGCCAAAGTGCTGGGTAAGCGCCGAAAAGAACGCATTGTCCATCTTGGATCGCACGCGTTGGAGGCGATTGAATCTTACCTCCAGGTGCGTTCGGAACTCGGTCTGCCGAAACACGATCGTCTCTTCGTCAATGCGCGAGGTGGCCCGCTGACGACGCGAAGTGTCCAGCGCATTGTTGAGAAATATGTACGTGAAGTACTACCCGGCAAGCAAAAAGTTTCGCCGCACACATTGCGGCATACGTTTGCTACACACATGCTGAACGCGGGTGCGGATTTGCGCGTTGTGCAGGAAATGCTCGGGCATGAAAGCTTATCGAGCACGCAGATTTATACGCATGTCGGTATTGACCGGCTCAAAGAGGTGCATCGTTCCGCGCATCCGCATGCTTGAGTAGGGGGATGTGTTTCCGCACATCCGCGGTTATTGTTGGACACGCGGGAGCGTGTCCCTCCCGTCGGCATTGTCCAGCAGCACCCGAATCTTTTCGTTTTCGCGCAACGGTGCAAGGCCTGGTGCATTGCGGATTTGATCCGCAAAGTTCGGCGCGAGTTCGAGGCCTTTTGCCAGCATTTCGATCGCTTCGTCCATGCGGTCTTGACCACGCGCGGCGAGGTAGGCGGCGAAATCGATGTGGGATTCGCCATTGCGCGGTTCGAGTTTCACGGCGAAATTGAATTGCTCTTCGGCTTCGTTGTGGCGTTCGAGTGCGGCCAACGTTCTTCCCAGCATGCGGCGACCGAGCACCCAAATCGGGGCCCATTTTACGCAATGGCTGAATGCGGTCTGCGCCGATTCGAGGTCTCCCGCTTCAAAGGCTTGGATGCCCGTTTCCCAGGCGCGTGTGAGCCGGACGCGTTGATAGTACCCCGCGCCCATTTTCGCTGCGATGATGGACAACAGGAGTGCGATGCCGATCCAAGTAGACATTGGGTTCCTTCGAGTTCTTTGTAAAGGGAGCTGCTGGAACAGACAAAGGCTATTCGATGAATCCAATGAGTGTCAAAGCAAAACTTTCAAAAACAGGATTCAGTGGTGCGGTGATTGTGTGATTAGGATCCTAATGGTCATCTTATCCGCGTGGCCAGGGAATCGATTAGTACTCATAATCGACTGATGTAGCGCTGGATTCCCGCCATCGCGGGAAAATCGAAAGGGCTGCTCGGTGAAGTACGCGACTGCACGTGTTCACCATATTTGGACTTTCGCTTGACGCGAACGCGGTTACACTTCAATCGCACAATTCGGTGCGCTGACTGCTATGATAGCCTCGTTCAATATCGATGGACCGGATCAAAGGAGTGTAACCATGGAGAACCAATTTCACGCCACGACCGTGGTGAGTGTGCGCAAGGATGGAAAAGTCGCGCTGGGTAGCGACGGTCAGGTGACGATGGGCAACATGGTCATGAAGGAATCCGCTCGCAAAGTGCGTAAACTTGCCGATGGTCGAGTGATCGCCGGCTTTGCGGGTTCCGTGTCGGATGCGTTGGCGTTGTTCGAGAAGTTCGAGGGTAAGTTGAGCGAGTTTAATCATAGCCTTACACGAGCTTCCGTGGAATTGGGGAAAGAGTGGCGGACGGATAAGTATTTGCGCAACCTGGAGGCGCTACTCGCGGTTAGCGATGCGGAAACGTCGTTGCTGGTGTCGGGTAGTGGGGAAGTGATTGAACCGGACGATGGCATTCTCGCGATAGGTTCTGGCGGCGGATTTGCATTGGCGGCCGCGAGGTCGCTGGTGAAGCATTCCGACTTGGATGCGGAGGCGATCGTGCGGGAATCGTTGGAGACGGCCTCGAAGATTTGTATCTACACGAACAACCAGATCAGCGTTGAGACGTTATGAGTCGTCGTCCATCTTTTCGATAATTGACGTGGTTGATTTGCCTTCGACGCCAACGAGCAACGCGATGTGTCCACCGTACGCTTCGATCACTCGGCGTTCATCCTGATTGATGGTTTCAAGTGTATAGTCGCCGCCCTTGGCGTAGATGTGCGGTTTCAATCGTTCCAGAATTGCCGTTGTATCCGCATCGCCGAACAAGGTGACGTAGTCAACGCAGGCTAGCGCGGACAACACAATTCCGCGTTCGTCTTCAGCGTGAACGGGGCGTCCGGGGCCTTTCAGTTCGCGCACCGACGCATCGGTATTCAGGCCGACGATGAGCACATCGCCCTGTGCCGCGGCATTCTCAAGGTATTTGATGTGACCAATATGGAGAATGTCGAAACATCCGTTGGTCCAAACAATTCGTTTGCCCACCTTCTTCAATTTTTCGATGATGCGTGCGAGTTCATCTAACGTGCGCAGCTTCGATTCTGTTGTTCGGCCTGCCATCTGATCGACTATTTCTTTGGGCGATACCGTGACCACGCCGGGCTTGGCGACTGCGACGCTGGCCGCAATGTTGCCGAGTGTTGCGGCGTCGTGATACGAGCCGCCGGCCGCGAGC
>JAJDAB010000056.1 GCA_029262095.1 Candidatus Hydrogenedentota bacterium | reverse complement strand
ATCGCGGGTCACGACACCTTCCGGGACAATCTTTTCAATCGGATTCGTCTCGATCAACAGGTTGTCCCGGTCGTACGCATCATAGATGTCATCCGAGAACAGAATGCGTTTCGCGCCCATCGGATAATCCGGCACGAGGATCTTGCGCCGCTCAGGGTCGCGCACTTTCTCCGCGATGTATTCCTTCGCCATTTGTTCAGACTTTTTCCGTAGCCATCCAGTCTTCCGAAACATTAGCGGAAAGAGCATGCCCTCGCCGCGAAACCAAATGTAGAATCGGTACAAGAGCAGTAGGGGAGGGATTAGTGTGACGAGCCGCTTCTCGAATTGCGTGTATTCACGGTCATTCTTCGGCACGATCCAGTTCGCGGATCGTTGGAACACCGTCAATGTCTCGCACTTCGGAGCGATTTGCGGGAGAAACTGAATCGCGCTGGCGCCATTGCCAATACAGCAAACCTTCTTCCCTTCCAGTGACACGTCATGATCCCACTGTGCGGAATGAAACGATGCACCCGCAAAGGAGTCCGCGCCCTCAATCGACGGTCGCCACGGCTTGTGCAATTGACCAACACCGCTCACGACCGCGTCGAATTCGCTGGTAGATCCGTCTTCGGTTTCGACGATCCAAGTTCCGGAGTCGTCGAGAAAGGACACCGCAGCAATACGTTTATTGAATTGAATGTGTGGATAGAGATCGTGCTTTTTCGCGCAGAACTCCATATACGCGAGAATCTCTTCCTGTTCCGACCACTTGTAGGTCCAATTTGGATTCCGTTCGAATGAAAACGAGTACAACGCCGATGGGATATCGCATTCCGCACCGGGATAGGTGTTGTCGCGCCACGTTCCGCCGATGCGATCGGCTTTTTCGAAGATCGTAAACTCGTTCCGGCCCGTCTTTTTCAGATGTATGCCAAGACACAAACCGGAAAAACCGCTCCCGATGATCGCGATACGACGTGCCGTTCCTTTCGTTGATGCCGCCATAGTTGTCTGTTTCCCCTACGCCAGAGCGAATTTACGCTTCAGCAGTCGCAACTTGTGAATCCGCCACGACACCCCTTGTATACATCTTTGATACGCGTTTGGCTTCCGCGGCATAAAACGGAGTAATACGGCCATGCTCCCACACGCTGAGCGAAAAGAGCGCCGTAGTGCACGTTACATTCACGCGAAGGTGCTCGACACTTAATACCCGATCCTGTTCCACCAAGTTCGCGAAGTGTTCCGCGATCCATTCGGCGTAACGGCGATCATATTCCGGATCGGCAATTCGGATTTCCTGTGTGCCGTCCGACCCAAGCAAGATGCTTCGCGCCAATGGATTCGCATCATAAAACTCGATTGCCGCATCGATCAGGGCATCCCACAAATCTGTCCAATGCGCAAACTCTGTACTGCTCACGTTGCGCTCAAAGTGCGCCTGCAGCGCCGCTAGATATCGGAGGGCCAACGCTTTCCACACCGCCAATATCGACGGGAAAAACTGATACACCGAGGCACGCCCCACGCCGCTACCGCGCGAAATCATCTGCATCGTGACGTGTCCGGCACCATAGACGTTCACCAGATCCTCCGCTGCGTCCAACACCCGCTCAACTCGATCACGACTACGATCTTGGACGGGTAGTTTCGGCGTGGAATTGTTTCGCAGTTTTGGGATTCGCGTATTCTTACGTTCAGTTGACACCGGATGACGTTCCTTCCATTCTGTCATCACACTAGACAAAAATAACACCTGTTACGTTTTTGTGCAATTCAGACGGATTGACTAGCAAATTGGCCTCGATTCTACAGATTAGGCTGTAATCGCGGTCGATTTCGCTGCTACTCTGGCGTAGTCCGTATCCACAAGCGGGCCAAGCTCAACCCATTGATTCGCATACGGCCGGAAATATTCACAAGACGAATGGTCCTCCGCTTGATCGCACGGTTGGGCTTGGCATCCGCTACGGTCGCCACAGCGGTTACGTTGACCATCGGAGCCGACCGTGGCTTGGGATATTTTCTACCACTCGAAGCGGTCACGGACAATCTCGTGTTTTCGCCGAATAGCTATCACGCGTTCGATATGCTTGAGATGGAATTTGAGATTAAGGCGAATAACTTGGGCTTCCGCGGGCCGCCGATAAATCCCGCGATTCGACCAAGCGTTCGGCTAATTGGCTGCGGCGATTCGTTCATGCTCGGCTGGGGCGTCGACTACGAACAGACCTGGTTGCGTGTGCTGGAGCGTGAGGTGCGTTCGCAGGGTCACGACATCGAATGCTTGAACCTAGGCAAAATCGGCACCGGCGCCGCCGCGATTTTGGACCAATTGCATCGAGTGCTCCCGCTGCTCGAACCCGACATTGTGTTGATAGGATTGCCGCAGCGCGCTCATATTGAACAACCCCCACCGATGCCAGTCTCCCATCGCACGCGTGATGCGATTAAGCACTATCGATTTCGCTGGTATCCAAATATCATGTCGCGATTCCCGCGCGATAATCCAATGAAATTAGCCCTTCGTGATAGGATCCTTGTGCGGCAACAGACCCGTTTAGATTCGATTTCGGACGATCAACGTGAACGGCTGGCGAGTATTGACCAACGGTTGGCGACCGCGCTTGCGGAGGGAAATCTTCCGCCGGGACTGTTGAAGCTATTGGTAGAGCAGGACGTTGGCAATCCCATTGTCCCAACCGAACAATTGAACCCTTCGTCATCGAAATTGGAACGCGAAGTGTTGGCTCTGGTGGGTGAATTACGCCCCATCAAAGCAATGTGTGACCGTTTTGGTGCGCGCTTAGCGGTTGTCGTATACCCGACAACGAAATTTTCCTCTAGTGAAGTAAACAAGATTTACGAACAATTAGGCTTCACCTATTCTCCCGACCAGCTCGCCACCGATGTTCCGGATGAGATAGCGTTACAAGCATGCGATCGCCTCGATGTGCCTTGCGTAACCGTCTCGAACGCATTTCGATCTCGTGAGTCTGGTGCCCAGTTATTCTACCCACTGGACGGCCACCTCACCCCTGAGGGCAATGACATACTCGGACGACTTTTACTGACTAGCGCGCTAGGCTGGATCGAATCGAGGCAATGAGTTTCTAGCGTCGAACTGGCGGGAACATAGGTTAATTGAATTAGAACATAACAGATGTTATCTTCCGAAAAGCATCAATTTGTGTACCGTTGAGGAGATTCCGATGCACCACCCTATTCGCTTCAGTCTTCGACTCGCGACAGTTCTATTTGCAGCACCCACTGCCTGCTTTGCCGCGCCAATAACGTGGGCTAGAGACGTGATGCCCATCGTGCAGGAGCGTTGTTTGGAATGTCATCGTCCGGATCAAGTTGGACCGTTCTCTCTCACCACCTATGAACAAGCCCGACCTTGGGCGAAGTCGATGAAGCAACAAGTCGCATCGCGCAAGATGCCGCCCTACCCAGGAAATCCAGGTGGAATCGAATTCCACGGCGACATGAATCTTTCACAAGCCGAAATCGATACCATCGTCGGTTGGGTGGATCAAGGCGCGGCCTTCGGCAACAAGGCTGACCTGCCGCCGGAGAAAAATTTCGAAACGTTCGAAGGCGGCTGGCGTCTGGGCGAGCCGGACCTCGTGTTGCAAACGGCCGAACCGTTCACCGTCTCGGGTGAGATATCAGATTTGTATCAATGCTTCTTGATTCCTTTGGGATTGGATTACGACGTTTGGTTGAAAGGCGTTGAGTTTCAAGCCGGAAACAACGAAGTCGCACACCACTTCATACTCTTCGAAGATATGGGGGGGACGTTCCCATCCTTGGATGATGCGAGCCCTGAGCCCGGTTGCGAATGTGCGGACATGGACAAGATCGCTGGTGCGCGCATCGTGAAAATGTGGGCGCCGGGCAACGTTTCACCCCTGCGCGGGGAGGGGATAGGCAACAAGCTGACTGCGGGCAAGAACCTCATACTGCAAGCGCACTTCTACAATTCCACTGGGATTGACCAAGTCGACCAGTCGCGAATTGCGTTGCACGTCGCTGGCCCGGATGAAACCATCGATAAACGCATTCGCCTTCAACTCGTCTCGCAAATGATGCTGGACATCCCCGCTGGTAATCCGCACGTTGATCATGAAATGCAGATTCAAGCGATGAAAGACATGACGCTCTATAGCGTGGGCGGCCATATGCATCTTCGGGGCAAAAGTATTGGTCAATGGGCGGTCCTGCCGGACAGTGCCGAAGAAATCGTCATGCTCGACATACCGGAGTACGATTTCAATTGGCAGCTCGATTACGTGTTCGAGGAACCTTGGAAAGCGCCGAAAGGCACGAAGTTCATCATGCGAAGTGTCCATGACAATTCGGCGGAAAATCCGGTGAATCCCGATCCATCGCTTAACGTGAAGTGGGGACTCTACTCCAAAGACGAAATGGCATTCACTGGCCATTACTATACGTTCGACGACGAGAAACTCGGCATTACGCCGGAGGCCATTCGACCGGAAGACGTCGCGCGATTGAACGGGGCCAACATCGAGTCGGACTAGTCCGATCTAAGATACGTTGACCATGGGCGGCCATTCGATTGGAGAATGTCCGCCCTTTTTCCTTTATAGTGACGTGCTGGGCAGCGGAACTTTTTTTGAGAGGACGGGGCATGACCATCAGAATCGCACTTACAATGGTGATCGCGTTCATCGCGATCACCCCATCAAACGCGGATCCTTCCGGCGAGAACTGGACCTATTACGGCGGCGACTTCGCGAATACCCATTACTCAACGCTCGACCAAATCGACGCCAGTAATTTTTCCGAAGTGAAAGTTGCCTGGCGCTGGAAGTCGATTGAGACTGAGATCTCCGAGAACAATCCAAGGGTCGTATCCAGTCAGTTCAAACCAACGCCCCTCGTGATCGACGGCGTGATGTATCTGCCAACCTCGTTTTGCCAAGTGGTCGCGCTCGACGCCGCCACCGGTGAACTCATCTGGAAATTTGATCCCGAAAGTTACAAAGCAGGTCGCCCGGCGAATCTCGGCTATCAACACCGCGGATTATCCTATTGGAAAAGCGGCGACGAAGCGCGCATTTTCATCGCGGTGCACGATCGCAAACTCTGGGCGCTCGACCCGGAGACCGGCAAGCCCTGTAAAGATTTTGGCGATGGCGGAGTGGTCGATCTTGAAACG
>JAJDAB010000055.1 GCA_029262095.1 Candidatus Hydrogenedentota bacterium | reverse complement strand
CCCCCGGACTCCTGCAGGTGTACGCCAATATCGATCAATGTGGTGTTGTGACTATTGTACCTTGAATGGCCCACTTTTCGCGCGAGGATCGATTGGCACGCGATCTCGCGCCTATTTACGTTTGTGAGCAGTGGTTACAGCACGCGGCTGAGCACATCCTCCGGCACTTCATGGTGGGCGAGTGGGTAGGTGGCGAGCGTATCGCGGAACGAATCGCGTTCGCCCTCGCCCGCGAATTCAAACCCGATCAAGGCACGACCGACCTGCTCGCCCGTGAACACGTAGTTGAAGTAGCAGATGCTCGCGGTGTCGCGGACGGTCTTCATAAAATCGAGGAGCGCTCCGGCCCGTTCAGGAAATTCTAGTGCGATGAAGATCGGCATTCGGAACAGGTGGGACTCGTACCGAATAATTCGAAACTCCACGTCGGCTTCCGATGTGACTTCGGCAAAGGTGATACCTAGCGCGGCGACGCTACGCGCGAGTCCTTCCAGTTTGTTGGTGGACGCTTCGAATCCGATGACAGGCCACGCTTTTTTCTCGTCCGTCTTTCCATATTGAAATTCGATGATGTTTACACCGTCGGGGACCGCGTTGAGCAAGTCGACCAGCGCGCCCTGTTCTTCGCCCACCTCGAAACGATAGTATTTGCGGCGGTGTGCGCCGATGCCCGCGTGCCGTACGACCCATGCTAGTTTTCCGAAGTCCATGTTTGAACCGCCGAGAAGGCACAACGCTTTCTTGCCTGTGAGGGAATCGGCTTGCGTCAACAATCCAGCCAAACCCATCGCGCCCGAGGGTTCGGGGATACGTCGCCGTGATTCCCACATCACCTGGATTGCGGCGCAGACTTCTTCGTTGGTGACCGTGATGAATTCGTCGATGAGATCGCGGCAAAGAGGATAGGTGAGATCGCCGGCGCGATTGACGGCGGTGCCATCGCAGAACACGTCGACGTAATCCAGTGTTACGGGTTTTCCGGCACATACGGCGGCGCCCATGCTGGCTTGATCGACGCCTTCAACACCGACGATTCGGATGTTCGGGTAATAGGCCTTGAGCCAACAAGCAACCCCAGCGGCCAAACCACCACCACCGATTTGGAGATAGGCGACATCGAACGGGCCTTCGCCCGACATAACGATTTCGTCGGCGAGGGTGCCTTGGCCGGCGATGGTGAGGAGATCGTCATAGGGATGGATAAATACTTGCCCGCTCGTTTCGGCGAGGGTTTTGGCTGCCGAGGCGGCGTCATCGTAGGTATCGCCTTCTAGGACGATTTCGATGGATGCACCGCCGTGTTCGGCGACGGCGACTTGTTTCATGCGGGGGGCGGAGACCGGCATGTAAATGGTGGCATGGACTCCGAGTTGTTGTGCCGCGACTGCGACACCCTGGGCGTGGTTGCCGGCGGAAGCCGCTACTACACCCTTCTCTCGTTCGGCTTCCGTGAGCGCCGCCATGCGATTATAAGCGCCGCGCCACTTGAACGAATGGACCGCGGACACATCCTCCCGCTTGATAAATACCTCTGCGTCTATCGGCAGATGCATCCGCTCTAGCGGCGTCGGTTTTCCGATTTCATAGACGTGTTGCCGCGCCTTAAGAATTTCCTGAAATAGCTCGTTTACCATCGTCGCTCCTAACGAATCCAATTGCAGATACTATATGCTACTGCGCTATGCGTACAGCGACGCCATCACGAATTCCGATTGCATCACTTCTAGCCCTGGTCCTCGGGTTTGCCGTGTCCGCACAGGAAGAACCCGCTGCGGACGCGATTCCGACCGTCACCGCCGCCGAAGTCGAAGCGAGTATTCAATCGATTCAAGAAGCACAGACCTTGGATCCGGTCGTCAAAGAACAGATTCTCGACCAGTACAACCAGACGTCGACACGTGTCAAAGCCCGCGACGAATGGGCCGCGACGGCAGACGGGTTCAAACAGAGCCGCGAGGGGGCGCCCGAAGAACTCAACAAAATTCAACAAGAACTCCTTGAGCCACTCGTTGTTCCTGATCTGGCTGCGGAATTGGCCCCGGGTGTCGGCGAAGCGGAGGCCGAACGGTTATTCGAGGAAGCCACAGCGGCCGAACTGGAGTCGCGGCTGGTTGAAGCGGAGAATCGACTCGCACAAACCCGCACCGAATTAGCCGACCTTGAGAAGGAACCGGGGCGGCGCGCTGATCGGAGAAAGCTGATACCCGATTGGCAAGCCGACGCGCGGCGGCGCCTGGAGGAAGCGCAATCCCAGCGTAGCGCGCTCGCTAATTCGACTGAACCTGCGGAGCTGATCGCGGCCAAGCGCACCTTGCAGGCCGCGCGGATTCAGGCGGCTGAACAAGAATTGCGTGCGTACGCCGAAGAAATTCAGAGCTACGAAGCGCGAGGCCGGCTCCTGACCGCGCGGCAAGACCGCGCCACGCGCCGCGTTGCCCGAGCAGAGCGGATGACGAACGCCTGGCGGCAAGCCGTCTCCGAACGCCGCCAGGAAGAAGCCCTGCGCGCTGCAGTCGAATCCCAAGTAGCGTTGCTCGAAGCGGAAAATGCGCCCCGATTAATCCGCGACGAAATCAGCAGACTCGCGGCTGAGAACGTCAAGATCGCGACGGCACGGACGGGGGATGACGGCATCCTTCGCCGGACCGAACAGGTCGATCGCAGGCTCCAGGAAGTCGGCAACACGCTCACGACCCTGGAGAGTGACTTCACATCGGTTCAAGATCGCGTCGAAGCGGCGGGCAACAGCGATGCGGTCGGCGTTTTGCTGCGCAACAAGCGGATGAGCTTGCCCAGCATTGCCGATTTACGCCGGAACATCCGACTGCGGTCCGAGACGATTTCCAACGTGCAACTCCAACAGTTGGAGCGTGAAGAAGATCGGCGTGCGCTCGCCGATGTCGAAGCTGTCGTGGAGTCTCAGGTCGACGAACTTGCACCCCGAGCCTCGGATGACCAACGCGAACGGCTGGCCAATCTGCTGCGCGAAACGTATCGCATTCGGCGTAACGGGTTGGATGAACTCCTGCGCGATATCGAAAACTACTTCGAGAAACTCATCGATTTAGATGCAAAAGAAAAGCTGCTGATTGATCAGGCGCGCGAATTCGAGAACTACATCGACGAACACATTCTCTGGATTCAAAGCGGATCGGTACTTACAGCTCGCACGGCAAAGGATGCCGCCGCCGCACTAATCTGGCTCGCATTGCCCGAGAACCTGCTGCAGATTCCCAGCGCCCTCGTCCAAGATTTTGTTGCTTCGCCTTTGCCGCTCACGGTGGTGTACGTTTTCCCCATCGCCCTCATATTCGCCGGGCGTATCATTCGAAAGCGCATACTCGACGTCGGTGAGAAAGCGGCCAAGCGGCGGTGTACGGACATCAAACTCACGCTATCCGCAACGCTGCTCGTAATCCTCCGATCCATCGGACCACCGCTTGTATTTGCCGTCATTGGCTGGCGGCTGTCCATGTCCTTGTATTCCGGTGAATTTGCGCGCGCAGTGGGTCAAGCCTTCATGACAACAGGGTTTGTACTTTGGACGTTTTGCCTCCCCCGCGTTGTCCTGCAGCCGGGCAGCCTTGGTGAAGCGCATTTTGGCTGGCCGAAAGAATCGTTGAAACGACTATCCCGCAGTTTGGCGCGATTCATTCCTGTCGCGGTCGTTCTGGTGTATTGGATTGTGGTCTTCGAAGCCGACGCCGATATGGGACGGCAAGAGTCCGCCGGACGCCTTTCATTCTTGTTGCTCATGATTTGCATCGCGGTCTTATCCTACGCATTGCTCAAACCGCGCGGCGGCGCGCTGCTGGATGCGTTCGACATCTGGCGTGGGCGCGGCCGGCTCGGTGTGCGGCGATTCTGGTTCGCCGCGGCAATGGCGACACCCGTATTGCTCACCATCGCGGCTTGCAGCGGTTACTACTACTCGGCGCTACGACTCGCCTCACGCTTATACATAACGACGTTCGTCGCGTTTTTGCTATTACTCGCCGCTGCGATCGCGCTGCGATGGTCATTGCTCGCGCGCCGGCGTACCGCAATTGCCCAGGGGAAACGGCGTTTGGAGGCACTCAAAGCCGAGGCCGCCGAAGGCGAAAAACCGCCCGAGGAACCTGAGCTGGACCTCGCGAAAGTCGATTCGCAAACCGGCCGCCTGGTGCGGAGTTCGTTCCTAATCGGCCTTTTGGTCGCGATGTGGTTCATTTGGGCGGAGTTCCTACCCGCGCTCAGCGTGCTCAATGAAGTCCAAGTCTGGGAAACAACCGGTGAAGTCACGAGAGACGTCCAACTGCCCAGCGGCGAGGTCGAACTACAAAAGTCTCAAGTGTCCATCCCGATTACATGGCGCGACATCGTTGTGGCATTGCTTATCGGCATCGCCACCTTCATCGCGGCGCAAAATGTCCCAGGCCTGTTTGAGTTTGCGGTATTGCAGCGATTGCCGCTTGTCGCGGGCGAACGCTATGCCGTCAAGACAATCTTCGGATACGTCCTCGTCCTTGTTGGGTTTTTCTGGGCCGTCACGACGGTTGGGCTGGGTTGGTCCCAAGTCCAGTGGTTGGTTGCCGCCGTCGGCCTCGGTCTTGGTTTCGGGTTACAGGAAATCTTCGCGAATTTCATCGCTGGTCTTATCATCCTGTTTGAACAGCCGATCCGCGTCGGCGACACGGTGACGGTCGGCGATACGAGCGGCCGCGTATCAAAGATACGCATTCGCGCCACATGGATTACCGCGTTTAATCGTCAAGAATTGATCGTGCCAAACAAAGAATTTGTCACCGGCCGACTGATCAACTGGACGTTGTCGGATCAGGTACTGCGCGTAGAAATTCCGATCGGTATCGCTTACGGGTCGGATACGAAACTCGCGCGCCGTCTGCTGCATGAGGTCGCCAAGAAAAACGAACTGGTGTCCACGGACATCCCGCCCGAAGTGTATTTCCTGGGGTTCGGCGACAATTCACTCAATTTTGAACTGCGTGCATACAGTCCTACGTTTGAAACGTGGCTAAAGATTCGCGATCAACTGCACGAATCCGTGGACGATGCATTTCGTGCGGCCGGGATCGAGATCGCCTTTCCACAGCGGGACGTTCACATCCGCCATATTAAGGACGTACTTCCGGTCAAGCAGGTGGGTCAGGATGAGGGAAACTAAAACCAGCGACGGTGTCGGAAAAATCCGATCAACTCCAGTACCTCACGTCGCAACTGCGATGCACGTTGCAGTATAGATTCATCAACGTCCGGCGAGAAACATTCATCTTCTAACGCGTCAAACCGGTGATGAAAAATTCTGTTACGTGAATGTAATTGTCTACGAACCCGTCTATCACGGCACAATGGATCGGGAAATACAGCATCAATGCGTTACCCACGTTGCCCCGTCCGTCGGCGCATTCGGACAGTCCAATGTATCGCCACGCCGATGACGGCAGCAAGTAACATCCATCGCCCAAGCGTATTGGATGTCGGTAATGCCGGTATCGACCCGGCCAAGAGTGGGTCCGAGCCATTGAAGACTTCAATACCATCAGAGAACCCGTCGCCGTCTGTGTCGTAATCGAAGACGTCGGTGCCGTGGACGTTAATTTCGAGGCCATCGTTAAGTAAATCGTTGTCCGTGTCGGCATCGTCCGGATCGGTACCGTAGCCCAATTCTTCGGTGTTGGTGAGTCCGTCTCCGTCTTTATCCACGGCAACGATCTGGAAGATTTCGCCACCGCGATCACAGATATAGATTTCACCGGCAGCGTCTTCGCCAAACGATGTGATGCTGCCGATGGAACCGCCGTTGTAGGGCGTGAGATAGGAATTGCGCAACGTAAAGTTGCTGACGGTCGCGCCATCGTATTCGAGCGACCAGATGTTGTTGAACGAGAAGTCCGCGAAGAAATAGGCGCCGTCCAGACTCGGAATCGCCGAACCACGATAGACGTAACCGCCGGTGACGGAGTGTCCATCCGCGCGGGGATAGGCGTGGATGGGTGGTGTAAATCCGGGGTTGGTTCCGCAGGTGCCGCCGCCGCCTCTGCATTCGAATCCTTCGGCGACTTTCCAGCCGTAGTTCTCGCCGCCCGTACTGGACGCTGGTTGAAAGTCTAGCTCTTCAAAGTCGTTTTGGCCGACGTCCCCGATGTACATGTCGCCGTTGCTTCGGTCGAAACTGAACCGCCATGGATTGCGCAATCCGTAGGCCCAAATCTCGTCGAGCGCGCCGGGCGTACCCACGAACGGGTTGGTAGGGGGTATGGCGTACGGTAAACCGCCATCGACATCGATCCGCAGCATCTTCCCCAAGAACGTACTGAGCGTCTGTCCGTTGTTTGCCGGGTCGTTGCCCGATCCGCCGTCGCCCGAGGCGATGTAAAGGAATCCATCGTTTGGACCAAATGCCAAGTGTCCCGCGTTGTGGTTGGTGAATGGTTGAGAATAGCGGAGAATTTCGAATCCGCTGGATGGGTTGGCTACGTTTGGGTTTGCGGAAACGGTATACCGTTCAATCACCGAATCGCTATTGGCGTTGTCGATGTAGTTGACGTAGAAGAAACCGTTGGACGCGTAGTTGGGATGAAACGCTAGGCCCAACAACCCTTGCTCGCCAGCCGACAGCACGATGGTCGCAATGTCTAGGAACGGCGACCCGAGTAACGTGCCGTTTTCCATAATCAGAATCTGACCGGTTTGTTGCACGATAAAGATACGGTCGAAGTCGTTGGACGGCGCGGTGACTAAGAGCGGGTTTGTAAGGCCTGTGATAATACGTTCGGTTTCGAATGTTTGCGCTTGAGCGGGTAGCGCGCTGACGATGAGCACGGCTATCGAAGCCAGCGCGATAGTGAGTTTGGAATGATTTCTACGATGTTCTTGTGAACCCATGCGCGATACCCCTTAGATGCCTCTTGCGGCGCTCAAATACGTTGTCTTATCTCGCGAACTTCACGGGTATTCTCGCACATAACCGAAATATTTATCCGAGAGTGACTAACATTATTCGCAGTGCGATGGGCCGTGTATCGCCGCAGCTTGTACGTTATACCCCACAAATGGTTTCGGGGGATTGACTCTTGCTTGGTCTGATCATCGGCTGTGATAACCTCTTATCGATGTGTATGCGGCCTTCAGAAGCGAAGCTAGAAAGCAGGTACGCCACCCATGTCCGAATCCACTTACGCCGCTGCTGATAATCCCCACGATGCGGAGCGCGCGCGGCTCGATATGCTGGAGAGCATGAACGATCCGCTCACACAGCGGCGGATGAACGAGATTGGCATTGAGAAAGGCTGGCGTTGCCTCGAAGTAGGTGCGGGCGGCGGGTCCGTTGTGCGGTGGTTGGCGGATGAGGTTGGCGATGACGGATCGGTGGTTGCCTGCGATCTCAATCCACGATTCCTCCAAGACCTTGGCCGGAAGAATGTTGAAGTACGTGAACACAACATCCTGACTGACGACCTCGAAGAAAACGTATTCGACTTTGCGCATTGCCGGGCGGTGTTGATGCACTTGCCCGATCCCGGCATCGCGATACAGCGTATAGCCGCGGCACTCAAACCCGGGAGGTGGGTGCTCTTTGAAGAAGGCGACTTCGGTATGTTCGGCGCGACGGATCTCGAGTATCCTGGTGCGGAAGAATTCACACGCGTCAGCCGGATGTGTTGGGACTTGTCCGTCCAGGCGGGCACAATGAATAGTTACTTTGGGCGAAAGTTGTACGGATACTTACGTGACTTGCAGTTCGACGACATTCACAACGAAGGTATCCTTCGCGTCGGCAGCGGGGGAGACGACCCCATCGGAAAATTCTGGCGTGCATCATTCGAAGTGCCCGGTATGCAGCGGCTCGTCGACGGCGGGGTGTTACAACAATCCGAACTCGATCACCTCAAACACATGATGGGGGACAACGACTTCCACTTCATTGGCGGTGCGCTCTTCGCCGCGCGCGGTCGCAAGCCCAAAACGTGAAAGACGAACGCGACTCGATCGGCGACGTAGCGTTCGGCGGTAGCCGTTTCATCTTCTGGTGCTTAGCACCAGTGTTGCTCATCAGTGGTGTTGGTCTACCGTTTCTGCTCGGAGACTGGACGCCACAGAAGGTCATCGTAACCGCCGCATGGACCGCGTGCAGTTTGCTCGCGATTCCGGCGCTATACGACTCCAAGCGGTTCTGGTGGGCGGCGCGAAGCGTGACCGGTCTAATCGTGCTTGCTTACGCGGCGTACGTCATTCATGAGTTCTCTTTCACCGATGACGAATTCGGACTCACGGGTCCGCGCAGCGAATCGAGCCCGCGAAATGCGATACTCGGATTCTTCGTAATTGGCCTGCCGTGTCTCTGGTATACGATTTTCGGGCGGTTTCAGTTTCGTGTAGATGACGATCCGGAGGACGCAACAAGTGAGGCGGAAGGCGATTAACCCAATGATTATCTAATGTCTGTATCCGCGCGCCAACTGGAATACACATAGGGTTAGCGTTCGTTCTTAAAAGGGAAAGGGAGTTTTCTGATGGCGAAGCGGGTTACGCGTAGGGATTGGTTCAAAGGCACCGCAGCGGGTGTAGGTATGGCCGGAGTAGCCGGGTCCGCTCAGGGCCGAGAAGCGGCGGATGCCTTACAGGTGGCACAGAAGCTCGACCGAGTACCCACCAAGGAACTCGGCACGACGGGCAAACAAATCCCGATCCTGCTCATGGGTGGGTCTCAGAAATTCGATCCGAAGTATGACAAGCGGTTGCACCGTTCATTCAAAGACGGTGTCACCTATATCGATACCTCCTCTTTTTACGTTGGCGGCCAAGCACACAAAGTGCTTGCACCGTTCGTCGAACAAGTCGGCCGCGACAACCTTTGGATTACGTCGAAGGCGTGGCTCAAGAACAAGACCGTCGAGCCGGAAGAATACGTCGTGGCGCTGGAAGAGATGTTGCCGGATCTAAAAACCGATCATCTCGATATGTACTTCATGCATTCCGTCGACCAAATGCGACAACTCGATCCCGGATTCATCAAGATGGGCGAGGAAGTGAAGAAACGCGGACTCACAAAGCACTTTGGTTTTTCGTGTCACATGGGGAACGTCGTTTCACTGATGAACAAGGCCGCTGAAATCGGTGCGCCGAGCATCGACTGTATTCAATTCCGATACAACTTCTCGAAGTACGGCGACCTTGAATTAAACAAAGCGATGGACGCTTGCCGGAACGCAGGCATTGGCCTCATCGCGATGAAGACGCAAGCGTCCGTGCCCGAGGACAGCGACATGGTCAAGAAATTTCAGTCCGACGAATTCACGTTGCACCAGGCGAAGCTCAAAGCCGTTTGGGCTGACGATCGCATTGACGCGTGTACATCGGAAATGACTAATATCGAACAGGTGCAACAGAACACGGATGCCGCGAAATCATTGGCCGATCTGTCAGTTGCGGAATTTCACCAGCTCAACCGGTATGCCGCTCAAACCGCGCATCTCCGCTGCCAGGGCTGCAACCAGCACTGTGAATCGCACGTCGCGGGTGATCTTCGTATTGCCGACACACTGCGTTACCTGATGTACGCCGAGTCCTATGACAAAGTAGAACGTGCGCGCGAACTGTACCAGGAACTTTCGGCGTCGGAACGCGTTTTCGATCCGTCTGAACTTGAAATCGCGTCACTTCGCTGTCCGCAAGGCATCGACATCGCTCAACGTCTTGAGCGAGCGCGCGAAGTGTTGGCGTAATTCGACCATCAGTCATTCCGAGAATATTCCCGACTACGTGCGGCGAGCTCGGGTACCGTGTAAGATTCCTCACATTCATTCGGAATGACAATTTCACCGTGAAGGAACTTGAGAGCAATGGCGCTAGTCCAAACCGAAATCGATTTTGTCCAACAACTCCCCGTAAACCATCGCGTGACGATTCCCGAGGAATACATCGATGAATACGGGCATGTGAATGTGCGTTGGTACGGCGTGATGTGGGGAACCGGCGCGAACACGTTGATGTCTGAGATGGGCATTGATCAAGCATACCGCGAACAAAAGCGCATGGGGCACTGGTTATTGCGGCAGGTACTGGATTATTTGGCCGAAGTCCACGTCGGCGACACCGTGACGGTCCACGGCCGCATTCTTGGACGTAGCGCCAAACGCCTACACAACAAGTACTGGATGGTGAACGAGACGAAGGGCAAAATCGCAGCGACTTCCGAGGTACTTGTCGCGAACGCCGATCTGGACGCGCGGCGGATGACGCCGTTTCCAGAGCCCGTTGCTTCAAATTTGGACGCTGCGATTGCCCGTTTCGACGCGCTGGGATGGGATCCGCGTGTGTCAGGCGCTATTCGGCCATAAAATGGGGATGCTAGGTCGGAGGTATGGGCTGATCGGTCGTAACCTAAGCCGCGCCAATTGGTTCCATCGGATAGGGTGCTCGAAAATCACTTGACTTTGTCCGAATCCCTTTGATAGCCTTTGCAACTGGCCGCCCGCTGGGCGGTCATTTGATTTTAGGGACATGCCGGGCTGGCGTAGCTCAGTTGGTAGAGCAACGGATTTGTAATCCGTAGGTCGGGGGTTCGACTCCCTTCGCCAGCTCCACTACTTTGCGACAAGCTCGGCTACCCCAAATGCATGGTGCCACCCTGGTGGGTTGCCCGAGTGGCTAAAGGGGGCGGGCTGTAAACCCGCTGGCTCACGCCTACGTTGGTTCGAATCCAACACCCACCACCATTACAGTGACTACCGCTTTTTGGAGTCGCCGGATGGCGACAGCAAGAAGCTTAGATAGTTTCGGTGCTTAGTCGAAGGCTTTCGAGTTTGCGAGAGAGTGCCAAGTTGAATCGGTTACTTTGCGGGAATAGCTCAGTTGGCTAGAGCATCAGCCTTCCAAGCTGAGGGTCGCGGGTTCGAATCCCGTTTCCCGCTCCAAACATAACGCGTCTTTCGAGGC
>JAJDAB010000054.1 GCA_029262095.1 Candidatus Hydrogenedentota bacterium | reverse complement strand
CGCCGATTTCGTCGAGGAAAATCGTACCGCCATCGGCCATTTCGAATCGGCCTTTGCGTTGATTGACGGCACCCGTAAATGCCCCTTTTTCGTGGCCGAAGAGTTCGCTCTCGATAACGGTTTCGGGCAGTGCGGCGCAGTTAACCTTGATGAATGGCTTGTCCGCGCGGAGGCTGTTGAAGTGGATGGCGCTGGCGATGAGTTCTTTGCCCACGCCACTTTCGCCGCGGATGAGAACAGTCGTTTCGCTCATGGCGACTTGTTGTATCTGATCGAACACTGCTTGAATCGTGTGCGAATTGCCGATGATGTTGTCGGGGCGGAAGCGTTCTCTGAGCGCATGTTGAAGGCGTTGGTTCTCGTCGACGAGTACCTCGCTTTCCTCTCGCGCGGCCTGCCGCAGTCGAACGGCTTGTGCGACCATGGATGCGATTACGGTGAGTAGCCGAAGGTCTTCTTCTAGTGCAACGGAGCTCTCGAATAGTCGGTCGACGCTAAGTGCGCCGATGGTTTCAGCGCCGATCTTGATCGGCACGCAAATGAATGCGGTGTTGCCCTTTTCTTCCTTCTTGCGTGCACGGGTGCGATCGAGAAACTTTGGTTCGTCGGAAATACTGGGGATTACCATGGCGCGGCCGGTTTGCACAACACGTCCCGTGATGCCCTCGCCGGGCGAATAGACGCCGCGTTCGCGTTGCGATTTCGATAGCCCGATTGCGCCATCGATTTGGATTTGTCCGGTCTGCCGATTGAGGAGCGTTAACGTGCCGCGTACCATACCGGTGTGCTTGGCGATTGACTTGAGGACGGCGCCGACGTCGTTACTGAGGTCGACGTTCCGGTCGAGCAATTGATTGATATCGAAGAGCAAGGACAGTTCGGAGACGTCATGCCTGACTTTGGGGCCGGATGGGGCCATGAGGGTTCCTTACCAATATGTTGGAATTCGCGCCCCTTGAGCGGAGCTACAATATGGTAGGAAATTAATCGAGTGCAATTCAAGCGCGGCGCGATCTGGGCACCCCGCATTATGAATAGGCATAAATATAGCCGCCCGAAATCGAGCGGCTATGGGATAAGAGTGCGGTCTGGCTAGTGAACGAGTCTTTGCGCGAAAGCACCGAGGTGTACGATTTGCTGTGCTTGGCTTTGCGTCTTAAATGGTCCAGTAATGTGGACTGGCGCGACGGACGTGCCCTCGTCAAATGACACGTACCAAAGCCCATAACGGTTGTAAATTGTTGCACCTTTTTCTTGCATCACGTCATCTCCTTCCGGTTCAGCCTTGTGTTCCCCACCGGGCCTGGAAACGCATTCCCCTACAAAGTTTACCATCCAATACCTATAATGTGGCGCGTGTGCTAAATAGTTTCCTGGACTGGGTTTAGCGAAGCGCTGTAATGCGACGAATCCGTTGCATTTGTGGACCTTCTGGACGGGATGGACGGTGGTGGACTTTGTTCTTCGGTGTGGTTAGTGAGCGGTGTGTAGGTCGATCCATTGATTGATTCGGGTTTCGAGTAGATCGAGCGGCAGGGCGCCCTCCTCGATCAATGCGTCGTGGAAAGTGCGGATGTCGAATTCTTCGCCAAGTTTTTCCTCTGCGCGTGATCGTAGTTCTTTGAACTTGAGCTCGCCGAGTTTATAGGCGAGGGCTTGGCCGGGCCAGACGATGTAGCGATCTATTTCTACGGTGATGTCGTGTTCCGCTTTGCCGGTGTTGGCCATGAAGAAATCGATCGCATCCTGGCGCGACCAGTCGAGCGCGTGCATGCCGGTGTCGACGACGAGTCGAACGGCGCGCCACATTTCGTAGGTGAGTTGTCCGAATTTGTGATAGGGGTCGGCATAGAATCCCATTTCTTCGCCGAGGCTTTCCGCGTAGAGTCCCCAGCCTTCGACGAATGCAGTCGGGCCTGACCATCGGCGAAAGTCGGGGACGTCTTCGAGTTCTTGCGCGATCGCGATCTGAAGGTGATGTCCGGGCATGGCTTCGTGCAGTGTAAGTGCTTCCATTTCCCATTTAGGGCGCGAGGGTAGGTCGTACGTATTCGCGTAGAAGACTCCGGGCCGGCCCGCTTGTGGGGAGCCGGGTTGGTAGTAGGCCGTGGTTTGCGATTTTTCCGCGTAGGAAGGAATGCGATCGACGCCATAGGGGAGGCGCGGAAGCGTTGCGAACATGCGTGGGAGTTCGGCGTCGATGCGTTTGGCGATGTCACGGTAGGTCATCATTAGGTCTTGGGCGTCTGTGAAATAAAACTGTGGGTCGGTCCGAAGGAATTCAGTGAACTCTTTGAAGGTGCCGTCAAAATTGGCGTCGTCGATCACCGCTTCCATTTCCGTGCGAATGCGTTTTACTTCCGACTGGCCGAGTTCATGTATGGCCTCGGGCGTGAGGTCCGTTGTCGTTTGTACGCGAATATTGAACGCGTACCATGCCTTGCCGTTGGGCAAAGAACTCGCTGAGATGGAATCACGGGCGTTGGGAAGGTATTCCTTCTCCAGGAAGTTGAGCATGCGTTGGTAGGCGGGTGCGATTTGGTCCTGGTACGCCGCGGCGGCTTCTTCGCGAAGTCGTTGTTGATCGCCTTCAGAAATGGATGCCGGAAACTTCTCGAATGCGCGGAGCAATGGACTCGAGAAAGGATCGTCAACGATTTGATTGCGCACTTGATCCGGAATGTCGCGCAACGTGATCTTTGGCGGCGTGACGCCTTTGCCGAGTCCTTCTTTCAGGAGCGCGACTTCTTGATCGACGACCGTTCCGCCAGTGCGTAATCGCGCGACGATGTTCTCGTACTCTTTGAGCGACGACTTCGGCATAACGCTGATCGTCATCGCGAGGTCTTGTTGTGCGCCCCGAAGTTGCGTCATCGGCATGAGTTCGTCCGGGAATTGTTGGCCTTCGACTGCTAGACGTAATCGGCGTTCGTAGAGTCCGTGATCGAGGCGCGCTGGGACGCTAAGGCTGGCCGGTTCGACGGTTTCGATCGCGGACAACGATTGGCGTGTGTGCGCTTTGCGCGCTTCGATAGCGTCGAGCGAATTGTCGGTCCAGCGATGGTTCTGGCCGGGATAGCCGGTGCGTGTTGCGGACTCAGGGTACTGCTCCATTCGATAGTTCCATTCAGATTCGAAGAATTTGTAGAGGGCGTCGTCGGCGGATTGGGCGAACGCGGTGGGGATTGAGAATCCTAGACAGGCAAAACCAATGATTGT
>JAJDAB010000053.1 GCA_029262095.1 Candidatus Hydrogenedentota bacterium | reverse complement strand
TTCGTCCTTCGTGAAACTCGATTCGACATCACCGCCGCAATCGCTCCACGTCTGAAATTTTTCGAGAATCCAAGCGGCAAGCCCTATCGGCGAATCGTTTAGTCCATATCCCAACGATTGTGGTTTGGTGGATTGCAACTGGTGATACGCGGATTCGAATTTGTTAAACGCGCGCGCCGCCGCCAAATTCGTTCGTTCGGATTCCGTCAAACCCTCCATGAGTTTTTCGCGGGAGACATCTTTCGGGCGACGCCCCATTGGCATATTGAGGTGTACGCCTTTGCAATGATCGGCATCAATCGCGCCAAGCCAAGAAGACGCGACGGCACCCCAATCGCCGCCTTGCGCAAGGTACGTGTCATACCCGAGCGTCGCCATAAGCTTCACTTCGAGTTCAGCGACTTGCTTGATTCCGAATCCCGGTTCGCGTGGCGCACTTGAAAATCCGTACCCGGGTAACGATGGGCATACGACGTGAAACGCGTCGGATTTGTTGCCCCCATACGATTCCGGATCCGTCAGCGGGCCAATAATCTTGTAGAATTCGAAGATCGACCCTGGCCAACCGTGCGAGAGGATGAGCGGCGTCGCGTCTTCGTACGGCGACCGCTGGTGTATAAAGTGGAGATCGATCCCGCCAATCGGCATCGTGAACTGGTCGAACGTGTTCAGCAACGCCTCTTGCTGCCGCCAATCAAACTCGTCACGCCAATACGCGCAAAGCTCCTCGAGATAACCGCGCTCGGTGCCGTAACCCCAACCCGTACCTTCGAGCTGATCCGGGAATCGTGCGCGCGCGAGGCGCTCTCTTAAGTCGTCGAGAACATCGTCCTCGATATCCACACGAAACGGTTTGGGATCCAAAGACGCCACTATCGTTTACTGCGCGCGCGGGTTGCTCCAAAAACGGCGCACATCGCGATTAGCGCACCCAGGCCAATCACGCCACCTGCGGGGAGCGTACCCATCGCAAAGACATTGACCTGCACGCCCGCTGAATCAATCGCGCCCTTCGATCCGTCTCCGACATTCACGGTATACAAGCCAGCGTCGCCAAGCGCGACCGGATCGCGTACTAACGTTGCACCGGTTTCACCGCCGATCGGCGTCCCATCTTTCGACCACTGAAGCACGAAAGGCGGGGTCAAGTTCGGTGCGGAAGCGTTGAGCTCAAGCCGGTCACCCACTTCGACAACGGGCAATCCGGAGATTTGAATTGACGATGTGCCGCCGAGAAAGCCCGCGATAAACTGATCAACGGCGAGTTCCGCCAAGTTCAAATACATGGTTGCGTTGTAATGAATTGTATCGGCCCACGCGTTGGCGTCGCCGGCGACGGTCAAGTCACCGCCCGCCAAGGGAACATAGCCCGGGAATCCGCCGGGGGCCGGTCGCACTCCAGCAGCGAATTGACCGGGTACACCCAACTCAAAGTGCGCGAGACCTAGGGTGTTTAGATAGAAGAGATTAGGGTCCAACGCGGCTCGCGCAATCGCTTCTTCACCGAGTTTGATGACACCTAAATGGCCATCGGACGCATCGCCGTCCATAATGTAATCGTAGTTGCCGTAGATAATCTTAGCGTTTGGACGTATGGACTGGATGTGGTCGACCACGGCCTGAATGTCATCCCAAACACCAGACCAAAACGTTTCCAGTTCCATTTCAGTGGTCGGCGAAGGACTCGCACCCAGAAAATCGTTACCCCCTATTTGCATATAGACGATATCGATTGTTGGGTTATTCGTAAGTTGAGTCGTAATGTTCGCGAGGTACGTACCGTTGTTCGCCCACTCGTCCGCCGTCGAACCGCCAACAGCGATGGTTCCGTTTTCTTCGAATTGCCCGAGACCTGCATTGATCAAGGCCTGCTGAAACGACCGGTTGCTCCACTCCAGCGCGGCCCAGCTATCGCCAATGACGAGGATACGTTGCGTTTGCGCATGGGCACCTGCGCAGACCCCTATAAACACCAGCATGAACAATACAATTCGAAATGAGCGCCAATTGCCAATGATCCGCATCACAATCTCCAGTGTCGGGACTTCGCCTATTAGAGAACATAGACTTTATCCGAGCAATCGCTGTATTGCAACGCGGCACTGCCCACGATAAAGTTGGAGGAATCCAATACATCCAAGGAGATCAGTTGTGTCCAAACCATTGGCCAAGCTCGACTGGACCACACGGGAAGATGGCAACACGACGGCTTGTATTACGCTCGATCACCCCGAAAAGCTCAACGTCTTCGGCGCGGAGATGATTTCGACGGTGACCGGCTTTGTCCGGGAAGCAGCAACGCACGACACCATTCGTGTACTCACCCTTACTTCGAGTACGACGCGTGCCTTTAGCGGCGGCGCAAACATCAAGGAATTCGCGAAACTCAATCCCGATGGTGCCGAGCGGTTTATCCGTAGTTTGCACGAACTGTGCGCCGCCGTCCGCGCGTGCCCGGTACCCGTCATCGCGGCGATCCACGGCTATTGCTTAGGGGGGGCACTCGAACTCGCCGCATCATGCGACTTGCGCGTCGCGAGTGAAGACGCGCAATTCGGAATGCCCGAAGTGCGCGTGGGGCTGCCATCGGTTATAGAAGCACGTCTATTGCCGCTCCTTATCGGATGGGGAAAAACGGCCGAACTGCTATATACCGGCGATCTCATCGACGCCGAAGAAGCCTTGCGATGCGGCCTCGTCGAACGTGTCGTCGAAGGCTCCGAGATCGAGGACGCCGTCGAACAATGGATTCGCCCGATCGTCGCCTCAGGCCCCCAAGCGATTCGCACACAGAAAATGCTGATGCGCCGCTGGCAAGAGACCTCTATCGAGACGGGAATCGAGGAAAGCATCCAAGTATTCCGCCGTTCCTACGAAACCGATGAACCGGCGGTGTACACGAAACCGTTCTTGGAGAAGAAGCGCGAGAAGTAAGACGCGTCCAACGGTAACGGGAAACGAATAGCTTATGAGCGCCGCACTAATCGAACAACTGTCGAATCGCGTTCTGGAATATGAAGACCGGGTACGCACGCGTTTTGCCGCTCTGCAGTTCGACCAACTGGCCTGGCAACCCGACCCACGAAGCTGGAGCATCGGCCAGTGTCTTGAACACCTCATTGAATTGAATGAACTCTATTTCTCGGTTTTTGCGGACATCGCCAGTGGTGCCAAGCGCCGCACGTTCATTGAGCGTATCCCCGTCCTACCGGGCCTATGGGGAACGCTGCTATTGAACGGCGTGAAACCGGACAACGCGAAGAAAATGCGCGCCCCCCTGGCATACGACCCGAGCGTTGCGGACATTTCTCCGGATATCGTTGAGCAGTTCTGCACGCACCAGCAAGCACTCGCAGCCTCGATTTCCAGTTTGGCGGATATCGACCTGGACGCGCAGATCATCAAATCGCCAGTCGTCGGGTTCATCACGTATAGTCTTAGACACGCGATTCTGATTATTGTCGAACATGAAGAGCGCCATTTGAACCAAGCGGATCGCGTACTGGAAACGTTCGACGTTCACAGTCAAAACACCGAACAAGGATAAAATTTCGAGATGAGCACCGTATCGCAAGCACCAACGGCATCGGGCGCGTCGTACCTCTTCGGCGCGGTGCAACCACAGGACATCTTGACGCGCGAGGACATGGGCGAAGAGGAGCGCATGATGGCGCGATCGCTGAAGGATTTCGCTGCGCAACATGTGCTTCCGAACGCGGAGGCGATAGAAGCGCGTGATTGGTCGGTTGTTGGCCCGTTGGTCGAAAAGGCAGCCGAGCTGGGCCTGTTCATGGCGGAAGTGCCGGAGGAATACGGCGGACTCAACCTCAGTGTCTTGGCGATTGCGGCGATGATGGAAGGCCGGTCGGACATGGGTCCGATCAGCAGCACGTTATACGCGCACCAAGGGATCGGGACGTTGCCGCTCGTGAACTTTGGAACGCCGGAGCAGATCGACAAGTATCTTGAATCGTGCATGAACGGCACACGCCTCGCATGCTTCGCGTTGACGGAACCTAGCTCGGGCTCCGACGCGATGAACATTCGCACCACTGCAGTGCTAAACGATGAAGGCACGCATTACATCGTGAACGGATCGAAGCAGTGGATCACGAACGCGGGTTGGGCGCAGATGATGATCTTGTTCGCGAAAGTCGATGGCAGCAAATTCACAGCGTTCATTCTCGATGCGGATACGCCGGGGTTGACTGTCGCGGCGAATGAGAATTTGCTTGGGCTACGGTCATCATCGGTTTGCGGGCTGACGCTGGAAAATGTAGCGATTCCCGTTGAAAACGTATTGGGCGAAATCGGCCGGGGACACAAAGTCGCGTTGTGCACGCTCAATCTCGGCCGTCTCAAGATGGCTACGAATTGCGCGGGCGGCGGCAAGAAAGCGTTGGCATGTGCAGCGAATTACGCGGCGGAACGGTTGCAATTTGGCCAGCCCATCGCGAATTTCGGCCTCATTCAAATGAAGCTCGCCGATATGGCCGCCCGTCTCTATGCCGCAGAATCGAATGCGTATCGAACGGCCGGACTTGTGTACACGAAATCGGAAGCGATGCGTGCGGAAAATGCAGGCAGCCTCGACGCGCGGTTGAGCGCGCTGTCCGAGTTCTCGATCGAATGCGCTTTATCGAAAGTATTCGGCGCGGAAATGGTCAACGCGCTGGCGGATGAAGCGCTGCAAATTCATGGCGGATACGGATTCAGTGAGGAGTACGCGCCCGCGAAAATGTATCGCGATTGGCGCATCACGCGGATTTATGAAGGCACCAGCGAAATTTGCCGGTTAAGCTCGATGAAGGCGATGCTCAAACGCGGGTCACAAGGCGCACTCGAAATTCACGCCGCGGTCGATTCGGCGAATGCAGCGGAACCCGATACTGCTGGACGTGCACCGAAGGACTTGGCCGAAGCGTTGGCGACCGTCGCGAATCTGAAGGCACTATTCCAGCGGTTACTCGGCGCGGCATTTGCAAACGTCGGCCAGGAAGCGTTGCTCAACAATGACCGCCAACCCATCCTCGGCAGTCTCGCCGATATCGCGATCGAGATTTACGCCGTGGAGAGCGGCCTGTTACGGGTGTTGAAGATTCGGGGCCAACACTCGGACGAAGCCACGCGCATCCCGGAATTGCTGGTGTGGATCTATATGGACCGCGCCGCTGGCCGCGTGCGCGACGCAGCCACGGAAATCATCACGGACGTCTTCGACGTTCCGACGGAAGCGCTGCAAGATGTCGAGCGATGGCTGCCTCTCCCCCGCGCTCGCCGCGGCATGCGTCAGGAGGTGGTTACGTTCTTGACCGAACGTGCGGGCGAATTGCCGGACATCGTGAACTGATTTGGGCACTAGTTACTTCTATTTCAAGTCCTTTCACGCCATGGGATTAGGACGCGAGCAACTTCTTCAACGTCATTCCCGCGCAGGCGGGGAATCAGTAGGCGTTTACAATCGGCTCATGAACCTCTAGATTCCCGCCTGCGCAGGAATGACGAGGGGAGGGTGAGGGTTACTATGCGAAAACGAAGTACGGTACATCGAATTATTAGACGGAGCTCGGTCGTGTGCCTAATGGCACTGATCGCGTTAACCACAACGACGGATACAGCGCTCATGCAAGACAACACGTCCGACGCCGAAACCGCAGCTAAGAAACTGATTGACGATTTCTTCGTCGCATTCAATGCCGAGGACAATGACGCGCTCCAAAAGATCGCGAATTATCCACATGCGTTTCTCTTGAACAATGGCCGCATGGCCATCGCAAATTCCGCGGAGGAATTGGTGATGAACTTCGACGCGATGAAAAAGCGTGAGGGATGGCATCACAGTTCGTTAGGCGATTACACAGTCTCGAACAGCTCGCCGGAGAAAATCCACGTAGAGCTGACGTTCAACCGACACAAAGAGGACGGGACCATCTATCGAACCGTTCCTGCCCTATGGATTGTCACGGTTCAAGACGGCGAATGGGGCTTGCAATTTCGCTCGCTCATGCCCGCGACATTCAATGCGCCGGACGAGAATTGACTAAACGGGAGCGTGTCCCTCCCAATACGCAAGAGGAATGCAATGTATATCGCAATGAACCGTTTCCCAGTCGCAATCGGCCGTGAAGAAGAATTCGAGACTGTGTGGCGTACGCGCGACAGCTATCTCGACGAGGTTGAAGGTATTCTCGATTTTAAGTTGTTACGCGAGGCGCCTGGCGAGGATGCGACTACATTTATCTCGCACTCGACGTGGCAGTCGGAAGAAGCGTTTAAGACCTGGACGGAGAGCGAAGCATTCGTTAAAGCACATCGTCAGGCACGGATGCCCGAAGGGCTGGTGTTGAGTCATCCGCAATTCGAGGGTTATCACGTCGTCGATTTGTAGCGCCAGTCGAATGGAAGAGATCTTGGAGGCATGATGGATTGGTCAGACCGAATACTCTACGCCATCGTCGGTGCAGTAGGTGTCACCGGAATCGCTCTGTTCGCCATGCTGTTTTGGCTTGATGAGGTTCGTTGGCCGATAATCGGTGCCGCGACGCCCGTCGGCGGCATTGCTGGTGCGCTAATCGGGGAAAAGATATGGGAATTGCTCCGCGGTTTGTGGGACGCAACGTAGGAACTTCGGGAGACCACTGTGTCAAAATTGTTAGAAGGTAAGCGTGCACTGGTCACTGACGCGGACCGCTATATGGGTGTGCCGATCGCGAAGGCGCTCGAACGCGATGGCGCGGACGTCACCATGAATACGTCCGACTTGCGCGAACACGGTGCGGCGGAAGCGGCGATCGAGGACGCAGGTGATATCGATATTCTAATCGCGAACCTCGCGGAAGATGGACAAGAGATGACGCTGGTTGGCGACATAACCGATTCGGATTGGTTTGGGTTCTTCGATCATCTTGCGCATCCGTTGATGAAGCTCACGCGCGCCGTGACACCCGGTATGGTTGAGCGCGGCAGCGGGAAAATCGTCGCCGTGACAAGCGCGGCGCCATTGCGCGGCGTCCCGAGGGCCTCGGCCTATTGTGCGGCACGCGGTGCGCAAAACGCATTCGTTCGCGCAGCGGGACTCGAGCTCGCGCGGCACAATATCCAAATGAACGCTATCGCACAGAATTACGTGGAGAATGTAACGTACTATCCCGACGAAATGTTGGCGGACAAAGAGATGATGGCGCGTATCCTAAAAGTGGTGCCCGCCAAACGGTTGGCCAAGCCTTGGGAATCGGCAGCGTTGGCAGTGTTTCTCGCGAGCGAGAAAAGCGACTTTATCGTGGGCCAAGTAATTCCATTCGCAGGCGGCTGGGCTACGACGACAGGATAGGTCAATCGCAACATGTCATTCCGAGCGAAGCCGAGGAATCTACTCGGGGTGTTCGGGCGCATCTGAATTCAGCGTAGATCCCTCGACTTCGCTCGGGATGACAATCAACCATCCGTGTTAACCTGTGTCCATCTGTGGCTAATCAAATGCAGCAAGTTGCCGAAAACGTCTATCTCCTTCACGGGCGCCCGAAGTACGCCATCAATATTTACTTGATGGGCGATGTGCTCGTTGATGCCGGGTCACGCATGGCGGAGCAGCGCATCCTTTCGCAGCTCGAAGGCCACACGGTCACGGCACACGCATTGACGCATGCGCACCCGGACCATCAGGGATCCAGCCACGCTGTTTGCGAGCGATTAAACATTCCGCTCCTTTGCGGAAACGGCGACGCCAATGCGATGGAGTCCGGGGACTGGTCGCTGGTCATTCCGGATAATTGGTCGACTGCGCCGCAACACCGTTTCTGGACCGGACCGCCGCATCCGGTCTCGACGCGATTACGGGAAGGCGACGAAGTCGCGGGGTTCTCCGTGATAGAAGTGCCGGGACATGCGCCTGGGCACCTGGCCTATTGGCGGGAGTCAGATCGCCTGCTCATACTTGGCGATGTGCTTAACGGCATGAACCTCATGACAACAATTCCTGGGTTACACGAGCCGATAAAGATGTGGACACCGGATCCCGACGAAAACCGCCGTTCAATTCGCAAAGTCGCATCACTCAAACCGGATGTTATCTGTTTCGGGCATGGACCGCCGATGCTCGACGCGTCGTCTAGGCTTGAACGCTTCGCGAACGCGCTGCCAAAGTAGATTGATGCAGATATGGCGCGGACGACGCGTTCATGGCCAACGAGATTCGGAGAGGTGCGATTCCGGTTGAGGGCGGGCTCGTGAAATACGCGCCGGGATTCGCGGTTTTGTAACTTTTGGAGTGCGGTAGCTTGCTACCGCTTTTAATGTCAAGGCTTGCCTTGACGCCCCCGAAGTCTAAACTCAGCAATCGCGAGCAAGCTCGCTCGATGAAAGCGGCAGCAAGCCGCCGCACTCCACACCAGCTAGTGAGTCATCGCGTACACGACAATATTAATACCGAGCGGATACGCCTTGACCGAAAACTCATGGAAATACTCCTCGTTTTCACCCTCGCGTTCCCAGCCATCGGCGATATCGGTGTTGTGGGTCATGACGACCATGATGCGACCGTCTAAATCTTTGATATAGCGAAAGTGCGGCTCAGCCGACGCATCACCGCGTTCCGAGATGTCCCCACCGGAACGGTTCCAATGTTGAATCGAAGGAATCTGCGGTACTTCGGGAATCTTGAACACGATGTTCATGATTTCATCATCAGGTTTTACATCGAGGATAGGATACTTATCCGGCGGAAGAACCTGACCGATTTCAAAGGCCCAATTCTCCCAAGCCTCTTCACCCCAAAAATCATCCGCGTGTAAGAAACCACCGCGCAACAAATAGTTCCGCAGGTTTTCAACTTCTTTGTTCGAAAAACCGACCGTACCTGCGTCGGACAAAAAGACAAACGGATAATTGAAGAGGCGATCATCGGCGGGTTCCAATACCACGTGGTCCGGATCGCCGTTGGCTTGTCGGTTAATTGGAATCGTCGTGAGTTGCGACAATCGAATCATGAAGTTGATGTCGGAGTCCGGATAGTCGGTGTTCCATCCGTGGCCAAGCGGTTCGCGGCGGATGTCTGTGTATTGCAACCGGCAAAACGTGAAGGTACCCGGATCAGGACAATCATTCGTGGGGCGTCGCGGGCCGATGGTCCAACCACCTCCACCGCCTCGCCACGATCCGCCACCCCAATCTTGTTGGGCGAACGCCTGCCGCAAATCGGTCGCAAGAAGCGATAGCGCAGCCAAGGCCAGAAGAAGCGAAGCGGGTCGGAAGAGTGTGCGAAGATTCAGCATGTACTGTGACCAGATTGGCATTCTAACCGCAATGGTACTTTTCAACAACTGGCGACGCTCCGACAAGCGTTAACCCGCCGAGACTGAATAGACACACAAGTGACTTGGCACTAGAATCGCCAATAATGAAATTTGCCCGCGCCAAACGAACTTCGAACGGAGAACTCTTGTTATGAACGAACGTCTACAACGCATTATGATCGCGAACGGCGCGCTCGTGTTTCTTGTCGGAATGGGGGCCGGATTCCCCTTCGGCTTCGCCATCCTCGCAGAAGCAGCACCCGACGCGGGTGGCTGGAAACCGCCGGGCGATGTGCGCGGTTGGAAAATGGCGCACCTCGAAGGCGTGTTGAACGGCTTGACACTTATCGCCGTAGCGGCAGCAGGCGACAAGTTGCGCCTCTCGCCACGTCTTCAATCGCTCGTCGCTTGGGGGCTCATCATCACATCCTGGGGCAATATGAGCGCATCAATCATCGGCCCCATCTTCGGCGGGCGCGGCCTCGAATTCGGCGGCGGAGTATCGAACAGCATCATGTTCGTGCTGTTCATTGCCGCGGTGTTCACGGTGATCGCATCGATGGGTGCAGTGTTTAAGGGTGCGATTGCCAGGGAGTGAATGGAATGCGGCGCGGTCGGGAGACCGGCCACAACGATGGCCCGCAAGCCTAACAAAAAAATGTCATCCCGAGCGTAGCCGAGGGATCTACTTGAAGTTTCAAAACTCCTTTAGGAGTCCGGGTAGATCCCTCGACTACGCTCGGGATGACTTATTTACAAGTTACTTCCGCGCGTCTAGCCAGCCACGCATTGTGCTGGTTACGATTTCCGCGCCATCGCGTTGGACCCAGTGATTCGACGAAGGAACCGTTACGAGCGTGTAATCGGCATCAACCCAATTCCACGTATCACGCAAACCGTCTTTGTCTACTGCGGTATCCAGCAACCCATGAAATTGAAGCACCGGCATTTTCAGGTTCGGAACTTCTTCAGAGAGCGCTCCGCTTTCCAGTTGCCCGAAGATTGCGCGATAGTAATTCAACATTCCATCGATGGACGAATTCTCGAATGCGGTTACGAAGCGCGCTTTGACCTCGGCCGACTCGGGGCCTGCCGAGATACCCGCGATCATATGAGGATAGAACATTTTGGTCGCTTCCGAGTCTTGGAAGCGCCTAATGTAGTCGGAGTTTTTCTTTAGTTACGGTGTTGCGTTCTCTCGTAAGG
>JAJDAB010000052.1 GCA_029262095.1 Candidatus Hydrogenedentota bacterium | reverse complement strand
GCAGCGGAATGGTTTCGCGATCAGGGCGCGGACGTGATGCTGATGATGGATTCGGTAACGCGTTTTGCGATGGCGCAGCGTGAAGTCGGTCTTGCCGTGGGTGAGCCGCCGACGACCAGAGGGTATCCGCCATCGGTCTTCGCGGAATTGCCGAAATTGCTTGAACGCGCTGGAACCTCCGAGAACGGCAGCATTACCGGAATTTATAGCGTGCTCGTTGAAGCCGACGATTTGAACGATCCCGTAGGCGATGCGGTGCGCAGTATCTTGGATGGCCACGTAGCGCTGTCCAGGGACTTGGCGACACGCAATCATTATCCAGCGATAGACGTGTTGCAGAGCGTGAGTCGTTGCATGATTGACGTGACATCGCCCCGCCATCAAGAACTGGCGGGCGCATTGCGGCAAGTGTTGGCGACGTATCGCGATGCGGAAGACCTGATCAATATCGGCGCATATGTCGAAGGATCGAATCCGGATATCGATCACGCGATCGCGATTGTGCCGCATATTAACCAGTTGTTGCGACAAGGCCTTGAAGAGGCTTCACCCTATGAAGAGATTGAATCGCTGATGGGACGGGCGTTGGGTGGCGGCCATGCGTAGTCGTCGTGCTCGGCAATTTCGATTGGCCTCCGTATTGCGCGTCCGCAAGCGGCAGGAGGAATTGCGCGCCCAAGCGTTGGCGGAAACACAGTCCGTCATCCGAAAGGCCCAACATCGGCGCGAGGAATTGACTGAGTTGCAGCGCACGATGTTAATGAATGCGGACGCATTGACGCGAACGAACTTTGACGCGGCCGACGTACGGCGGTACTTCCAATATGAGCAGCATGTATCGCGGTCTGTCGTCGACACCGATGCGCAGCTTGCACAACTCGCAACCGTCGCAGAAGATCGGCGCGCGGAATTGGAAGAAGCGACCCAACGAAAAAAGGCTATAGACCGGCTCGAAGAACGGCATCGCGAAGCGCTTGCGAGCGAAGACCGGTATTGGGAGCAACGGACAAATGATGAGATTGCCTCTGGGCGGGCGCACGTAGCGCGCCGAAAGGATCGGCTATGAAACTGGTCGCGCTTGTGTTGGTCATGATATTGGCGTTCGCCGGGACGCTGGCCATCGTGCTAGCCATAACGGGAAATCTGAATGCGGAGGGGATCAACCGTATTGTCAGCGGGCCACCGCCGCCGCCGGAAAATCCGGAGGATGCACCGGATGGCCTCCTGGATGTGGCCGCTGCGCTCAACGAACGCGCGATGAAACTGGATGAAGAACAGAAAGCGTTGCAACAAGAACGCAGCCAATTGGAATCGTTGCAGCGGCAGAATGCTCAATTACGGACTGAACTTCAACAACTGGTCGATCAGCTACTATTGACTTTGGATACTGCGGACGAGGATCAGCAAGCGCGAATCCAGGCGGCTGCTGACACCCTCGCGGCGATGGACCCGAAAAAAGCCGCCCCGGCACTATCGGAGTGGTCGCCCGAACAAGTCGCATCTATTCTCTTGCTCATGGACGAGGACGTGCGTGGCGGCATCCTAAATGTCATCGACTCCGGCGATGGCCCATCCAAAGCGGGCATCATCCTGGAAGCGTTGCAACAGAGCAAGTACTAGCACGTTTCGAAAACGTTTCCGTCGGCCCACGTGGCTCACGAACCATGTGTCTAGTTTCCCGCGTTCGCGGAAATGACGAATAGCGTTCGACGCCGCGCTACTACGCGCCTCGTTTGATGCAGGACACGCCAGCAGCGTGCTCCTCCTACTGAATATCTCATGCCTCATCCGCGTGCGCGATTTCCATTCGTGCGCGCTTGAGAATCCATCGTTAGAGAAGGGAGGTGAAGAATGTGGTGATACCCAATTTACCCCTGCCTGTAGCAGGGAACGCAACACCCTCGCAACCGGCGACGTCTTCGGTTACGGGGAAAGGCGAAGGCTCAACAGCGATAGCAGGAGAATCCGGCGGATTGTTTGCGGGCTTGCTTGCCGCATTGCAAGGCGTCGTGGAAGCAACGGTCGTTCCTACTGATGCGACCGAGGCAGCGATAGGCGAAGAAGCTTCGATTGATTCGACTCTGGCAGTGCCGGTCGGCGACGGAGAAAACGCGGACGAAGCGGGCGATGCCGTTGACGAATCAACGGAATTGAACGCAGCGTCCAACATTAATCTCGTCGCGGCGGTTGTCCCGGTAGTCGTGTTGCCTGAAGGCTCTACAGTCGTTGCACCGTTGGTTCCGCAATCGATCAAAGCGGATACGAGGATACCGGTACCGGCCGTACCGCCAACCGTGGTGGATAATGCGGCGAAAGTGGGTACGGGTGCCAACGTTGATGCGGCCAAGCTGATACCGGCCAATGCCGAACCGGTTGCGCAAGTTGTCCGACCGGCGAGTTCTGAGGTCACGGTCGCCGCGCCGGTTTCAGTTCCGGTCAATGCCGGTGCTGATGCTGTTCCGGAAGTCGCGCCGAAGTTGGCGTCACAACCTGCGCCGCAAGTTCCGCTGTTGACGGGCGTGAAAGGACCGGCACCAACGGTTCCGGCCACGCCAGTTGAGCCGACAGCCCAAGTGGTTCCTGCGACTCAAGCGACAACGCCAGCGGAATCCCAGGTGTTGACCGCTGCGAGCAAACCGTCAACGCTTCACTTGGATGATGCGAAAGTGTTTGCGAAATCGGAACCGGATGCTCCGGTGCCTATCGATTTCGAAAAGGCGAAGCAATCATTGAGTGTGGCACGCGTCACTGAAAAGTCACCTGCGACCCAGTTGCGCAAGGCTATTGAGGCCTTTGCGAAACCGGCGATCGGGCAATCCGAAAGCATCGCGAGTGCGTCGCGCTCCCAAGCGCCGGCGTTTGCTCCGGTGACGGTCGGCGAAACAGTTACTTCGCCGGTGACGGATGTGACTCGAGTGGCCCCGGTGATTGCTCCGGCTGAACTCGGTGCGAATGCGCCGCGATCGGTTGTAACGCCTGAAGCGCCTGAACGTCCGACACGCACATCGTTGTCAGACATTGCGCAGACGGCGGTGCGCAGCGTGCGTTACCTCGCGCGTAATGGCGAACAACGGATGACGCTTCGGTTGATTCCGGAATCGTTGGGCGAGGTTCATATCGAAGTGGTTTCGACGAAGGACGCGATGAGCATCAAGCTTATTGCGGAAAGCGCTGTTGTGCGCGATGCAATGGAAGCACAGACGCATCAACTGCGCGACAGCCTGAGCCGGGAGGGACTCGATGTGCGAACGATAACCGTATCCGAAGAATCGGGATCGGGACGAGGCGCGTTTCATCAGCGTGATGCGAATGCATCGCGAAACGGTGAACGAGGCCAATCCCAGTCCGGACAACAACCGGCGCCGGACCAGTCGTCCGGAAAACACGCCAACTATGCCGCTCCGCGTGCGCGCCATGAGGGCGCGTTCGACCAAGTGGCCTAAATCTATTGTCTAAACAGGAGGTTTAACCATGGACCCTGTATCCGCGCTGGGCGCGGGAGTGGCTGGCGCCATTGGCAGACGCATCGCTAATCGAATATTTAGCGGACGTGAAGCCGGTGGTGCAAAGTCGGAGCCCGTCGACCAGCAGCAATTCAACAAATTGTTACAGATGGCCGCCAAATCGACTGCCGCCTCTGGTGCGGCGACCGAGCAATCGGTAGCCAAGGCTGGAGAAGGCGACTCGACCGGCACAACGACGACGGGAACCGAAGGCGCCAGCAGTCCGATTAACCCAATCACCAATGCGGTTGAATCGGATTTGGGCAAAGACGCGTTCTTGGAATTGCTCGTGACACAGATGCAATACCAGGATCCGTTGGATCCCGTCGACAACACCCAGATGATTGCACAGCTTGCGCAATTCTCGTCACTTGAGCAGATGCAAAACCTCAACACCGGATTCAACACGTTGAGCGGCAACATCGATCAGCTCAATTTCCTCTCGGCCAGCAACATGTTGGGTAAAGAGGTCTCGGGGATTACATCTGACGGCACGTTAGTAGAAGGCACCGTTGAAAAAGTTCAGTTGAACGGCAGCCTTGTGTACCTAACGGTCGATGGCGAGCTGTTGTCGATGGCTGGCGTGTTGAGCTTTGGGGATGCGGCGGTATGATCCCTAACGTTGGAACTCACGCAGTCGCGTTGCGACCAGGCGATGCTGCCAGGACTCCTTCGGCAGTAACGACGGGTAGCGGTTCCAAAGCGTTCGCGGGCAGGCCGTTCGCGGATCTGTTGGGCAGCGCACTCAATCAAGTCGGTGAAGTTAAGTTCTCCGCCCACGCACAACAACGATTGCGAGAGCGGGGCATCGAACTAACCGACGAGGATAAAGGTCGCCTCGCCGAAGCCATGCAAAAAGCCGCTGACAAAGGTGCGCGTGAATCGTTGGTGCTGATGGACCGCGTTGCGCTCGTGGTCAGTGTGTCGAATGAAACGGTCATTACAGCCGTCCCCGAAGATGAACTTGAGGACGCGGTATTCACAAACATCGACAGTGCGGTCTTGATGAGAGAGCCCGTGCCGACTGCAGCGTAACGAAACCGAAACGATAGGCCGGACCCTCCGGGGAGGCCTTACGCGGCTGACTGATTGACGCCGCGGACCAACTGGAAAAGAGGGTATTTGATATGGGAACAGCGTTATTCACCGGAGTATCCGGATTAACCGCGAATCAGCGGAAACTCGACGTCATTGCCAATAACATCGCGAACGTAAACACGACCGGGTATCGTGGTTCGCGCGTATTGTTCCAAGATTTATTTTCGCAGACGATTTCAGGGCCGCGTGCTGCGGTTGCTGGATTCGGCGGCGCGAACCCACTGCAAGTTGGCCTCGGCGTACGACTTGGGACCATCGACGTAAGCCACTCGCAAGGTGCGCTTATCACGACCGGCGTCGCATCCGACCTCGCAATCCAGGGACAAGGCTTCTTCGTCCTCAGCGATGGCGCCAGCAATTTCTACTCGCGCGATGGATCATTCACGTTGAATTCCAACGGGGATTTGATTGACGGCGCAACAGGCTTGCGCGTGCAAGGATTCCTCGCCGATGGCAGCGGCGTCATTGACCCGACCGGTATCGTTACGGACCTCACGATCCCGCTGGGCGGTGTATCGATAGTCCAGGCGAGTACCGAATCCGAATTCGTCGGTAATCTGGATTCCGCCGCTACAGCAGGCGACACCGTCGACCGCACCTTCCGTGTATTCGACTCTTTGGGTACGGCGAGAGACGTTACGGTTACGTTCACGAAGTCGGCGACAACGAATGAGTGGGACTGGGCCGCATCCACAGTAGACCCGGAGATCGCGACGGTGACCGGTGCCGGTACCATTGCGTTCGATGCGAACGGTAACGTAACCGCGGGTGGTCTCTCAAGCATCGACCTAACATTCGTAGCGGGTATTCCGTCGACTCCGGTCGACCCATTCTCGTTTGCCGTGGATTTTTCGGCCGTGACCAATCAATCCGGAGGCGGAAGCGACGTCACATTCTTCTCACAGAATGGGTATCCTCGCGGCGTGTTGGAATCGTTTAACATCGGCCAAGGCGGTGTTATCAACGGCGTGTTCACGAATGGCCTAACGCAAACGTTGGGTCAGGTCGCGACGGCGTCGTTCGCGAACAACGGCGGCCTGAGCCGTGAAGGCAGCAACTTGTTCCGCGATTCGCCAAGTTCAGGTGTGCCGCAGGTCGGTATCCCCGGAACAGGCGGCCGCGGTCAGGTCTCCGGCGGTGTATTGGAAGGATCAAACGTAGACCTAGGACGTGAGTTCAGTGAGCTGATTATCACGCAGCGTGCCTTCCAAGCGAACGCGCGGACGATTACGACAGCGGACACGCTGTTACAAGAAACGGTAAATCTGGTTCGATAGGTTCATCGAACAGGTTAATTATTGACTGATGCAGGCGGCGGCCAAATCGCCGCCTGCATCAATTGGTTGAGGTACCGGAAAATGTTGCCACAATAGGTTGTGGTCCAGAGGCCGAGGTGGTAGAATCCATACAACAATAAGGGGGAGTAGTCTGCTTTCGCAGCGGACCGCGCACATTTTCTCGGAATGGATATCGCGACAGTCATAGGCCTCGTCTCGGGGTTTGGTCTCGTAATCACCGCCGTACTGATTGGCGGCAGTCCGCAAATCTTTGTCAACGTCCCTTCGTTTCTAATTGTCATCGGCGGCACGGTCGCCGCCACGCTAATCAACTATCCGCTGAAAGATGTCCTAGGCGTTATGGCGACCGTGAAGAATGCGTTTGTTCAGACACAGCCATCGCCCATCGACATCATCTCCAAACTGGTCAAGTTCGCAACCGTTGCAAGACGTGAGGGCATACTCGCGCTAGAAGGCGAGGCCAGTGAAGCGGGCGACGAATTTCTTCAAAAAAGCGTACAGCTCGCAGTAGATGGCACCGCTCCCGAACTAATCAAAGACATTCTCACGACCGAAATCGCGTTCATGGAAGACCGCCATACCAAAGGGCAAGGCATCTTGTTGAACATGGGGGCGATGGCGCCGGCGTTCGGTATGATCGGGACGTTGGTCGGTTTGGTAAACATGCTCGCGACGTTGAGCGATCCGTCCAAGATCGGTGGCGCGATGGCCGTTGCGTTGTTGACCACGTTGTACGGCGCGATCGTGGCGAATATTGTTTGCATCCCTTCGGCGGGCAAACTCAAAGTGTATACAGCCGCCGAACTGCTCACAAAGGAAATCGTCATCGAGGGTATTCTCTCGATTCAATCCGGCGACAACCCCCGGATTGTTGAGCAGAAGCTCAAAGCATTTATTTCGCCATCGATGAGAGAAGAGATCACCGACGAGGCTGCGTGATTTGGGCGGGCGAAACAAGAAGGCTGAAGAGGGGCCGCCCGGCGCGCCAGCGTGGATGGTTACCTTTGGCGATTTAATGAGTCTCTTGCTGACATTTTTCGTTTTGCTGTTGTCGTTTTCGGTCATGGAAGAGTCAAAGGTCAGCCAAGCGATCGTTTCCATACAGGGCGCGCTTGGTGTCATGAGCAAAAATTCGTCCGTCTTCGAATTCAAGCAGGTGTCAGACAATCGAGCAAGCCAACGATCGGAGGCGGTGAATACGCTGGCGCGACGATTGCGCAGGCGTATGCAAGTGCTCGGCAAGGCGGGCGACGTCAACATTGAATTTAACAAGATGGGTGGTCTCAAAATTAGTCTCCCGAATGAAATGCTGTTCGCATCGGCGCAGGCCGACCTGAAAACGGATTCAGCTCCGGTGTTGCAAGCTATCGCGACGGTTCTCATGGACGTACCGGACAAATTCGTCGAAGTGCGCGGACATACCGACAATCGCCCGTTGCGAAATAGTGGTCGATTTCGTGACAACCATGACTTGAGCTATGAGCGCGCGCGAAATGTGATGACGTTTCTAACCGGGCCTGCCGGTATGAATGAGGATGAATTCGAAGTGATAGCGCTAGCCGATACGCAGCCCATTGCTTCGAATGACTCAGAAGAGGGCCGGAACGCGAATCGGCGCGTCGAGATTCAAATCCGCGGCGATTTTTCGGATGAGACGTTGAACTCGGTTCATGAGAATATCGATCGCATTTCACGACCGGTACCCGGTGACTAAATAATAGTGTGACAGACGTAGTGAGGGATGGATTATGGCCGATGAAGAACAGGCCGCAGTAGACGGGGAAGAGCAGCAAGAAGAAGAAGCGTCCGGAGGCAAGGGTGGATTAATTCGTTTGTTGATGGTGCTCGCTGGCGTATTTTTGATCGGCGCGACAGCGGCGCTCGTCGTTTGGAAAGTTGTGGTGCAGCCACGGCTGGTGGATGCCGAACCGCTCGAAGTGAGTACGGGGCCGGAAATTCTCCCGGAGCCGTTCATGGTGCCGTTCGAATCGGCCATGACATCAGTAATCATGCCGAGCGATGACTATCTCGCGTCGATTTTTCTGTATACCATTGAGCTGGAATGTTCAGACCAGATCGCCATGGATCTTGTGACGAAACATAAAGCACGCTTCATTGACATGATGCGAAAACTCCACTCTGGGCGGACACGCGAAGAACTCAACGATCCCATGACGGGCGAGAATATTCAGAAACAAGTCGTGCAAGAATCGAATGCGATACTCTCAGCGATTCTCGTTGAGAACGAGGCGGACAGTCGCGTGACAAATGCGTTCTACACGCAGTACTTTGTAAAGGATGAGTGAGCCTTCGCAACATGAATTCGACGAAATCACCGATGTCGGCGACGCGCCGGACGATCGGTTGAGCATCCTCGATCTCAACAAGATGACCTTGAGAATTTCGGCCGACCTCGGTACATGCGCGTTGAAAGTCCGGGAAGTATTGGAATTGAGCCGGGGGTCGCTCGTGCAGTTGGATAAACTAGCTGGCGAAATGGCCGACGTCTATGTGAACGATTTACCGCTAGCGCGTGGGGAAATCGTGGTGCTTGGCGATACCTTGCACATTCGAATTGGTGAAATCCAAGGTGGTGCTCCACGATCGCAAAGCGCCGACGACGGAAACGAATGACCACGCTGGCAAAAACGATATCGATACTTTTCGTCCTGGGTTCGGGACTAGCGTTCGCCCAAGACGGGGAGACGTTTTCGGAGACATCGCCGCCGGAGCTGGAATTCAACGATTTGCCCCCGGGCGAACCGGATCCGAACAGTGAACGCTTGAGTGGAATTGGCGCTGAAATGGCGCGTCAGAACGACGGCGAAGGAGATGTCGCCGATTCGGCGAGTGAATCGAACGGTCGATCGCAGCTACGGCTCTTCGGTCAAAGCGCGGTAGCGCTGTGCGTCGTGTTGGCGATGATACTTGTTGCCTATTATTTGCTAAACCGGTTTGGCAGCCGCACTCCACTGCTCGCCGGGGCGAAGTTGGGCACCATAATGGGGCGCGTGGCGCTGAGTCCGAAAGCGTATCTCTACTTCGTGCGCACTTCGAACCGAGTACTCGTCGTGGGTTGGACGCCCACGTCGATCAACCGTGTAGCTGAATACGACGCAGCCGATTTTCGCGAGTTCTTGCAATCGGATGAAGGAATTGTCGCGGAGAAAACGGAACTCGGGCCAACATTGCGCAGTGATTTTCGGGAAACATTGTCAAGCCAGACGCTTGAAGAACGCATGATCGAGCTCGATGCGGCGTCATTGGATTTAAGTGAGGATGATTTGGCGATCGATATGAGTTCATTACGCGGTGAAATTGAGCAGCTACGGGCATATGTCCGGGAGTCCTCGCATGACGCGTAAGCTGATACTCGGTCTGATC
>JAJDAB010000051.1 GCA_029262095.1 Candidatus Hydrogenedentota bacterium | reverse complement strand
TCAAGAACATCGAGAATGACATCGGTCCAAACGTCACCAAGTTGAACGAGACCGCTGCCGAACTGGTGGCGAAAGTCGAAGCCAGCGATCAGGAAAACATGCGTCTGCGTTCGGTAATCGAAGAAAATCAGGCAAAAATTGACAGGTTGCAACTGCAGTTGGCGAACCTTACGTCAGTGATTTATCGTCAATTCGGATTGACGCAGTCTCAGGCCGGGGCCATGAGCAGAGGCGCAGCGACCGCCCCACCCGCACAGGTACTGCCCCCGCCTAGCGCGACCGCGACGATTCAACCGATGACCCAGCCAGTTACCCCACAAGGCGGCAGTCTAATCAATCAGCCAGCGACCACTGTTCCGACAGCCGCCCAACCGATCACCCAGCCGCCTGTAACAACGCCCGTCGCGTCTGAGGAGACTGCGGATATTGATTACCTCAGCGCGCAGAAGGCCTTTATTGACGAAGACTACAATGAAGCGCTACGACGATACACAGAATATCTAACCCGATATCCAGACGGTGGCTCCGCACACAATGCCCAGTTTTGGAAAGCGGAGTGTTACCGCCGCGTCGGTCAATACGACAATGCGATTCGCGAATTTGAGTATCTTGAACAGCGTTACGGCAACATGGCCGACAACGGTAAATTGCCACTGGCCATGATGAAACGAGCCGAGTCCCACCTCTCATTGGGGCAGACGGCAGCCGCCACGGAGATTCTCCGCGCGCTCATCGAAAAGTATCCGCTGACCGGCGTGGTTGACGGCGCGAAAGCACGGTTGCGCACGCTCGAAGGCGAATAAGCCTGTTCCTGCTCGCCGTAAGTTCATCCAGATAATTCATGCCCTATTACGCCGGACTAGATGCAGGCGGCACGAAGACGCACTGTCTCATCGCCGACGAATCCGGGCGTGTTATTGCGTTCGGAGCGTCCGGCCCTGGCAACTATGAAGTCGCTGGCACCAGCGAAGCCCGCCACGAAATCGAGACCGCACTCAACGCTGCACTCGCTGAATCCGGGATCGGGCTCGCCGACTTAAGCGCCGTTGGGCTCGGCGTCGCAGGGGCGGATATTGATGCCGATTTCGACATGCTCGAACGTGAAGTCTTTGGGCCGCTGTTGGGTGATATCCGCCGCGACTTCAAGAATGACTCAGCAGCCGCCCTCCGCGGGGGCACTCGCAACGGGTACGGAATTGTCATTGCATGCGGTACCGGTTGTGTTTGCGCCGGCCGTGACCGAGCAGGCGTATTTGCCCGCGTCGGTGGCTTCGGTGAAGAGTTTGGTGATGAATGTTCCGGGACGTCGATCGGACACGAGGCACTACATAAGGTATTTCAAGCGCGCGATGGGGTTGTTCCGCCCACGAAAATGACCGACCTATTTGTCTCTCGTGCCGAATGCGTAGATGCAGACGACCTATTCTATCGTCTCTACAATCAGACGATTACGCTCGAATCACTTGAACCGATGGCCCCTTTGGTCTTCGAGGCCGCGCTTGCGGGCGATTCGGCTGCCTGTGCTATTCTTACCGGCGGAGGTGCCTATCTCGGGATGATGGTCAACGCCGTTGCACGGAATCTTGGAATAAGCGCCGATGAGTTCGATGTCGTGATGGCTGGGAGCGTATTCAAAGGCTCAAGCCCGCAACTGATTGAATCGATGACGGTCGTCATTCGGGCTGAATGTCCTAGGGCGGCAGTTGTTCGCAGCGTATACGACCCCGTCGTAGGAGCCTTGTTGATGGGATTAGACCTGGATAACGCGGTTTCGAAACAAACGTATTCCGCGCTAGAGAATTCTCTGGCGGAGATCGAACTCCGCCATAACGTGCAATTGAAAACGGATTGATCCTATGACCGTGTCGCCACAACAAATTGCTTCCCTCGTAACGGGCGGAGTTGCAGCGATTGCGCTGTTTGCCGTCCTCTATTCCGGAAATCAATCCTCTAATGCAACTCGATCGGATTCGACGACCATTCAAGTCGCCAACGCCGCCAGTCGCAACGAAGACACTGGAGGACGTCTTGGAGCCCTTGAGCCCGAATTCGATATGGGTACTATTGGAAACAAAAAGGAAACCGAAAAGAAACTCACCATTTCGAACACCGGCACGGGGACATTGGAAATAAAAGATGTACGCACTAGTTGCGGTTGTACCAAGGGCTATTTCAAAGACCGCCGTAAAGACAAGATGAAGACAACAAAACTCAAACCAGGCGAGTCGACCGATCTATTCATCTCTGTGGACCCGTTCCGCGTGCCAGGTTTCGAATCGCAAAAGACGTTAACGTTATTTACTAGTGATCCCGAGAACGCCACCATGAGTTTCGATGTGCTTGCGAAGGTTGAACCCGAATTCGAAATCGAGCCGGAGCAACTGCATCTCGGCGAATTGAACAAGGGAGAGACGGCCAAGGGTCAGGCCATTATTCGTCAGTTGGGTGATTCCGAATTTGAAGTCATTTCCGTACGGGCGGGTGCACGCGCGGCGGAGACCTACACCGCCGCTATTACGCCGCGGCCCGAATCGGAGTGGCGATCGCCCGGCAAACAGGAGTGGAATCTCGATATTTCGTTCGATTCAAGCGCCCAGCGAAAAGGCCTTTTTCGCGATCGAATCTATGTCGAATCCAATTGTAAGCGGCTGCGCACCTATGGCTATATGATTAACGTAGACGTTCAAACCTTTTACAGCGTAATCCCGGAGATGTTGCACCGCCGCGACGCTGTCGAATCCGGCGCCGCAAGTGTCACATCTGCCGTCGTCACATCAGATCAGCCAATCACCATCGAGGGCTTGACGTGTAGCGATGCTGGGTTGATCGTCTCAGTTAAACAGGTAGACTCACCCAATAGCGCGGTCTTGGACATCGGCGTCGCGCAGGATGCGTCGCCCGGCGTCAAGAACGCAACGATAGAATTCACCGTCGTTTCCGCAGCCGGTGATCGTGCCGATCATTCCGTGCGCGCTATTGTCGCGGTTAAAGAATCAAAATAAGACAGCCGTTGTAGGTACGATCAAGGTATTTTCATTATGCGAATTCGAGGCATTCACATTATTTTCGCAGGCATTTTGGGCGTATCCCTATTTGTTTTCTTTGCGATTTCAAGAGCGAGTACAGTTGATGGCCGCGTCGATGTAGGCGATCCGGGATTCTACGATAGTGTCGCTGAAAGTCCTGCGCCGATGGGAAGCGCCGGTCAAGGATTGGTGCCGGGTATCGACGACGATCCGGAGAAATCGCCGCCGAAGATCGTTTTTCCCACCAACGAAGTGGACCTGGGCGAGCTGAGTAACAAAGAAAAGTCCGTTCGCGAGTTCATGATTACGAATGCCGGTGAGCGCCCTCTGGTCATCAAGCAGGTTCAAACCACCTGTGCGTGCACCATGGCGTTTTTCAGCGAGAGCCGGGAGCCTGTATCCGGGCCCCTCCTCACCATTCCGCCAGGTCAGGTCCGTCCGATGTATATCGAAATCGACCCGTATCGAATCAATGGCTGGGAAGCGACAAAGACGTTGACGATTTGGTCCAATGATCCATCTCAGCCCCAGATCATGCTTGATGTCACATCGCACATTAAGCCCGAATTTGAACTCTCGGAAACAAAATACGATTTTGGATCCGTCGAGCGGGGTTTGACTCACAAGGCAACAATCCTCTTGCGTCAAGTGACCGATGAACCTTTCGATGTGCAAGGCGTACGTCCGACCGGCAACGCGGTCATGCCCGCATTACCAGGGATGTCCGTCGCAGCCGGGGACAAGATGATCCCGACGTTCGATCTGAGGCTTATCAAGCGCGCGCAGGAACAATGGCAGTCCCCGGACAAAGCCGAATGGGTGATTGAGATCGCACTCTCACCAAGTCTGCCCGAAGGCGCTTTCAATGGGTACTATGAAATTCAAACATCTGTGGATCGCCTCGACAGCTTGCACTGCTCATTCGCCGCACAGATTACATCGTTTTTTCGCGTCGTACCCGAAGTCGTTACCAATCGCAGATTGGTCCAGGGGCAAACGGAGGTTGGCAGCGCGAATATTGTGTCGGAGAAACCGTTTACCGTAAGTGATGTTGAGATAGAAGGTCCATGGTTTAGCGCGGTGGCCGTACCGTCCGACGATTCGAAATCCGCGACCATCAACGTCACCGTTGACCCGGAAGCACCGACTGGACCCAAGTCAGCGGCAGTGAGGCTCAACATTGTTGCTGAAGACGGCCGAACGTTTGAACACAAGCTCGGCGTGCGAGTCAATGTTCGTTCCCCGGCCAACTAGCGCAATATAGGGCGGATACGAGTATCGTGGGGCTTTTTCGAAGGAATCGGGGGAATCAGCAGGCGCAATCATCCGAACAGGAAGAAGTCAGGCCGCTCCTCGCGAAACAAGCGTATTGCCGCGTGTGCCGCGGCGATCACGCATTCACCAAAGCGTGGGCTCGAATGCGCCCGCTGGCCCAGTGTATGTGCTGCGCATTACCATTCGAGAACGTGGCGGAGCTTTACGCCCAAAACCAGCCGACTTGTCCGCGGTGCCAAGAATTCCTGGAGCATCCAGGTTTTGAGTATGGGATCTGCGATGGGTGTGGCTCAAAATTTGAACTGATGGAAGGCGCCGCGCCGGGTCTTCTGCCGAATCAAAAACAGCGACGAGAAATGGAATCACGGGCCGAGAGTGCGCCAACGCCGCCGCCACGTCCCAAACGAATAAACGCATCGAGAAAGCGACATGGAAATAGACCAACTTAGCGCACGATTGAAGGAATATGACCAGGACCATGTGGTGCGGTTTTGGGAAGACTTGAATCAGACGGAAAAATCCGAGTTGGCTGCTCAGATAGAATCTATCGATCTACCCCTCATGAAACGTCTTTCCGACGAGTGGATTTTCCCAGAACCTGAACCGGAAGCTTTCACCGAAATTAGATCCGTCCCGACGATTCCGCAAGTCGATCCCGCTCGTCCCGATGCGCAGGAGGCATTGAGTGCGGGGGAGGAGGCCCTATGGCATGGACGTGTTGGTTTGTTGCTCGTCGCGGGTGGTCAGGGTACCCGACTCGGTTTCGATGGGCCAAAAGGGGCGTATCCCATCGGCCCGCTCTCCAAAGATTCCCTGTTCGCCGCGCACGCGAACAAGATTCACAATTTGCAACTCCGGTACGGTTGCACCTTGCCCTGGTACATCATGGTTAGCGATACGAACAAAGCCGCGTCCGAATTATTTTTCAAGGAGCACAATCACTTTGGATTAGACGCGTCACAGATATTTTTCTTTACGCAAAGCATGGTGCCCTGCGTCGACGACAACGGGAAATTCATGCTCGAAGCCAAAGGTCGGCTTGCCATGAACCCCAACGGTCATGGTGGCACGTATCTCGCCATGCGGGACAACGGGATGCTCGAGGACGCGCGTAGTCGCGGCATTGATACGCTCAGCTATTTCCAGGTCGATAACTGGGCCGCGCGCGTGGCCGACCCCTATTTTATTGGGTATCACATCCTCGGTGGCGGTCAGATGTCGTCGAAGATTCACCGGAAACTGCGCCCCAGAGAGTCCGTGGGCGTACACGTCCTATGCGACGGAGAACACCGGACCATCGAATACTCCGAGCTAGACATTTACCCGCAGCTTCTCGAAACAGACGCGGAAGGCAACGTGATTTGCGACGCTGGAAATCCAGCAATTCATGTTCTCGATGTCGGTTTTGTAGAAGAGATCTGCGAGCACTTCGATCGGTTCCCCTGGCATCTGGCCCACAAGAAGATTCCCTACATCGACGAATCGGGAATCGTAATCCAACCGGATCAACCGAACGGCTACAAATTTGAGACGTTCATATTCGACGCGCTCCGTTTTGTGAAGCACGACCCCGTTGCACTAGAGATTCCCGGCCCCGGCGAATACACACCGATTAAGCAGTTCGAGGGCGACAACAGCGTCCAAGGCGCACGAGCAACGATGCGTGAATACTGGGCGGAGTGGCTCGAAGAAGCCGGATTTAAGGTCCCCAGAGATGCCACTGGAAGCGTGGCGATCGATATTGAGATCAATCCGGAATTCGCGCTGACCAAAGAAGAATTCCTTGCAAAAGTGGGGGACTTGGCCGTCGCCGGGAATGGAGACGTTTCCATCGGAGCCAACGGCACATCTCCCGTATAACGATTACTTAGCCACAGAGTTCACAGAGACCACAGAGGAACGGGATCAACTGCCCCCATTTCGCAAATTCCAAATGCCTACGTCAAAGATGTCATGCCGAGCGAAGTCGAGGCATCTACTCGGTATCAATCGGATCAGAGTGGGCCAGATCAGGCTTACTCGGCATCGATGGAAATCTGCAACGCCCTGAGTCCTCAGTAGCTACGACGGTCGCTATCTCAGCGCCGGATGCCCTTCCGGTACGACCACACGCAAAGCCGCTGGCAAAATGTCTACTTCACAGGGCAACTGCCCCGGCTGCTCACCGTCAAGATCGAGGAGCACGCGCTCATCCGATTGCGCCACGACTCTGCGAGCGGTGAACCGCTTCACCAAGTGATCCAATTCGACGTACTTTCCCGAGTAAAAATGCCGCAAGTTGACAAGCGCCGTAAGCACGCTCAGGTCATTGATCACGTACACTTCGAATTGTCCGCCGGATAGCCGCGCTTCTCGGGCCACATGTATTCCACCGCCGTAATACTGGCCGTTCGCGATGATGACGTTAAGCGTCTTCTGCTTGACAATTTCGCCGTCGATTTGCATGCGCACAAACGGGGATCGGAACGTCAACAAGGTTCGGATCACCGCATACAGGAAAGTGGCAAACGAGCCGAATCGTTTCGTCTGCGTTTGTGTTCGCACCGCCACGGCACCGCCTACTCCGAAGTCCGCGACATTCAAGAAATAGCGCACGTTTGTGCCATTCACGGGTAAAGAATAGGTGACACGACCGATGTCGATCATTTCCGTATGACCAGCGGCCAAGACATCCAGCGCCGCTTCCGGCTTGCGCAGGCCCAACGTCCTCACAAAATCCGATCCTGTCCCTTCGGGAAACACGGCCAGCCGGGCAGCCGGGTTGATTGTCATGTAGCCATCAAAGAACCCGTTAACCACTTCGTGATGCGTGCCATCTCCGCCCACACTCACAATTAATTCGGTTCCATCGCGCAAGGCTTGGCGTACGAGTTGTGCTGCATGCCACGGGCGTTCCGTGCGAAGCAGCGAATAATCCCCCAAGACGTTGCGTATCCTCGGTTCGATTGCGGCCCAGCGCTTGCCTGCCCGTCCATTGGCGGCAAATGGATTCAGTACGACTACTGTCTTCACGGATCCCGACACGACTATGAGTTACACGCGCACGTCGGACGCCGCACCCAACAAGCTCGCGTGTCGAGCCAGAATTGGGTCGATCTGTTCCGCGCAGAATTCGTCGACCTGCTCCGGTGCTCTTCCGACAAATGCGGATAGGTCGAGCGTCGCATCTATCTCGTCACGCGTCATGCCGATCACGGTGTCGCTCGCCAACCGATCTAGCAGGTCGTTATCCAGTCCTTCTTCTTTCACGACGCGGGCGGCGTCCTGCGAGTGTTGGCGAATAACCTCGTGCAATTCCTGCCGATCGCCTCCACGCTGGACACATGCCATCAGAATATTCTCGGTCGCCATGAAGGGGAGTTCGGCGCGTAGATGTTTTTCGATTACCTTCGGATATACGGCAGGGTCTTCCATCACGCTGAGGTAGAGGTTGAGGCACGCATCTGCCGCGAGAAACGCTTCGGGCAAACTCAGCCGCCGAATCGCGGAGTCATCAAGTGTTCGTTCAAACCATTGCGTCGCGGTGGTGAACGCACCGTGTAACGACGCCGTCATCAAGAAGCGGCCCAGCGCACAAGCCCGCTCACAGCGCATTGGATTTCGCTTATACGCCATAGCCGAGCTACCGATCTGTTTCTTTCCAAACGGTTCCTCAATCTCTTTAAGGTTGGCCAAGAGCCTCATGTCCGTCGCAAACTTATGCACGCTTTCCCCAATACCCGCAAGGGTTTGCAGCACCAGCGTATCGACTTTTCGAGGGTAGGTCTGTCCCGTAACGGGGTAAGAGGCGTCGAATCCAAGCCGCTTAGCCACCAAGGTGTCCAACTGGCTAACTTTTTCGCCATCCCCGTCAAAGAGCTTGAGAAAGGACGCTTGGGTACCGGTAGTTCCTTTTACGCCGCGGCATCGCAATCGCTCAATCATCCGTTCCAGATTTTCGATATCGAATATAAGGTCCTGGGTCCAGAGACATGCACGTTTACCGACCGTGACCACTTGCGCGGGTTGGTAATGCGTATAACCGAGCGTTGGCAAATCGCGCCATTTCACTGCAAAATCTCTCAGACGCGTGAGGACATTGACAGCTTGTTTGAGCACCAGTTCGAGTCCTTCGCGCAGCAGGATCAAGTCCGTATTGTCGCCGACATAGCAACTGGTTGCCCCAAGATGGATGATCGGTTTCGCCTTCGGTGCGACATCGCCGAACGCATGGACATGCGCCATAACATCGTGACGAAACTCGGATTCGTATCGGCCCGCCGCTGCGAAGTCGATGTCTTCGAGGTGAGCGCGCATCTCATCGAGTTGTGCATCGGAGATATCGATGCCGAGCTCTTGCTCTGCTTCGGCAAGCGCCAACCAACAGCGGCGCCACGTCGAGAATTTGCGCTGCGCGCTCCATAACTCGCTCATCTCACGCGTCGCGAACCGCTCGACGAGCGGCGATGAATACACGGCATTATTCTGAGAATCGCTATCGGACACTATCGTGGTTCCTTCTTCCATGGAATCGATTGATTATCTTTGGCGCATTCAAACATTGGGCGGAGCACGGCGAATAGAATACATCACCACTCTACGCCAAAGCGCGTTTTGGGGTGTTTTCGGCATGAACGCCACTCAATGCTACGTTTGGTGTTGGATGCGACTCAGGGCTGGTATGGCCACTAGCAGCATAGCAAGCCTTTGAAGGGAAAGCAGCATCAATGCGGTTAGTATTCCATTTCACGATCGACGGCCTTGTTGAACCGGGCGCGCCAATTGCCTGCGAGCCGACGGGGATCGAGCGCACGAAGCAAACCGAAACGTATGCCGACGAGGGCCTGCTGTCGTTTGATGCCGAGTTCGTGTTGCGGTTCGAGTTCAGTGACGCGCTGATAATAGAACAATGCCTGGTCGTAGAGCCGCAATTCGTGAAACGCATCACCCAAACACAGCCAAGTATTGGGCGCGCTCGGACGCAAGTGGGCCGATTCGGAGAGATGCCCAGCCGCCAACGCAGGCCACCCCGCGTCGAGCAGTGCCCAACCCGACATCAGATGCACTTCCCACTTCTCATCGGTGAGCGCGACCGCATCGTCGAAGAGGCTCAGCGCCGATTGACGGTTCGACTCGTTCATGCGGAGGTAGATTTCGCCTCGTACGCAATGCGAATACCAATGTGGCGGCTGCCCCTCGACACTAACGTTCGAAAGCGGCAACGCTTCCTTAAACTTGCCCCGGTGCGCGAGCGCCAACGCCCGCGCCGCATACAACGCACGAACCTGGCGAAAATTGGTGTGGGCCTCGTGCGAAACCGCGTCGGCCTGTTCG
>JAJDAB010000050.1 GCA_029262095.1 Candidatus Hydrogenedentota bacterium | reverse complement strand
TTGCAGGTGATATCGAAGTGGAACCGCCTGGCCGTTGACTCGTGCGCCGACGCATTGATGTCCGACATCCGAGTGGACCCGATAGGCAAAATCGATCGGTGTTGCGCCGGACGGGAATTCGATAACTTTCCCGCGCGGCGTGAAAACGTATACGTCGCGGACGCTAATGTCGCGGCGCAGACTATCGAGCAATTCGTCCGGGGCGTGAGCGTCTTGTAGCCAGTCGTACATCTGGCTTAGCCATCCCAATTGCAAATCGAGCTTGGAATCGGTCTTTTCTTCTTTGTATCGCCAATGCGCTGAAATACCTTCGCGCGCGGTATGGTCCATTTCCTCGGTTCGGATTTGAACTTCTAAGGGCTGCCCATTTGAATGCATCACGGTGGTGTGAATGGATTGGTACATGTTTAGTTTAGGCATTGCGACATAGTCTTTAACGCGCCCGGGCACCGGTAACCAAAGTTGATGCACAACGCCGAGCGCGTTGTAGCTACCGGAAACGGTTTGCGTGATTATGCGCAACGCCATGACGTCGAGAACTTGGTCGAAGCCCTTCCCCTGACTGACCATCTTTCGATATATACTGTATAGGTGTTTTGGACGCCCGATTACGCGTGCCGCGACTTCTGCCTCTTCTAATCGCTTCCCCAGTAGGGTTATCGTTTCGTTCAATAGCGCTTCTCGCTCTTTGCGCTTCATGGCGAGGCGCCGTGCCAATTCGCGGTATTCATTGGGGTGCAAGAAGTGAAACGCGTGATCTTCCAATTCCCACTGCCACGCGGCGATACCCAGCCTTCGCGCGATGGGCGCGTAGATATCCACCGTTTCGCGGCAGATGCGCACGACGCGGTGCCGTTCCTTGATGTGCTCTAGTGTGCGCATGTTGTGGAGACGGTCAGCTAGTTTGATGATGACGACGCGAACGTCTTTCGCGGTGGCGACCAGCATCTTGCGGAGGTTTTCGGCCTGCTTTTCTTTTTCCGCTTCAGCAGTGGCGGCCCACTCGATGTGCTTGATCTTGCTGACGCCGTCGACCAGATCGGCGATTTCTTCGCCGAACTCTTTGGCAAGGGCGTCGTAGGACACCGTGGTATCTTCCAACACGTCGTGGAGGAGCGCTGCAGCGATGGTGGTTGGATCCATACCGGTTTGTTGGAGGATGCGTGCGACGGCAACACAATGCGTAATGTACGGCTCACCGGAGAGGCGTTTGGTACCTTGATGGGCTTCGCTCGCGCGGGAATATGCACGGCGGACCAACGCAACGTCTTCGTCGGAAAACGTTTTTCGGAGGGTCTTGGCGAGTTTGGCGAAGTCTTCGCGCATGATTTTACTGCTGGGCCGACATGGTTGCGTTACGCCCCCATAGTATCATCCACGAGTCAGTCCGCGCATGGCGCGACTTCCTGACGACTCCTGATCCAGTACGACGGATGCGCGCAGGGATTAATTCACGGCATTCGTTCGTCACGGCCCGAAATCCTCCGTGAGCGTCGCCGCAATGACGACCTAGGGACGATATTCCGGCTTTGGTTTCTCGCCGGTAGGCAGCGGCTTAACATCTTCGCGCCAGCTCCGGCCGATCGCGCGTTCGAGGGCTGCATTGGCCACAGCGTAGTCGCGCAATGCGCGCACGAGTGCGGTCTCAGCATTTGTTACTGCGAGTTCCGCGTCGAGCGTTTGTGATGTCGTACCGAGGCCTTCGCTGAATCGGATTTCGGCGAGGCTCAATCCGCGGCGTGCGAAACCTAGGGTTGTCATCTCACGTTGAATGCGGGCCATTGAATCGCGAATTTGAATGACGGCCTGCTTCACGCCTAGCTCAATCACATAGCGTAGATCTTCGCGTTGACCTTCAACGCTTTCGCGCCTGGATCGGGCTTCGCGAACTTCGTACTTTCGGCGGCCGCCGGTGAAAAGGTCAAGTTCCGCGCCGAGACTAAAGGTCCAGCCGTCCGGCTGGGTGAAACCGCCTTTGTGTGCATTTTGGAATTGAATGTTGGCGCCGACGCGAGGCTTGTATTGGCCTTTCGTGCGCCGTATGTCTTGCTCGGCCGCCATGATCGCCTCGTCCAACGCCAGTAAGGCGGGGCTGTGGCTGTCCGCAAACACCACCAGCTCATTCGGATTGAGCGAAATGGGGAGCCATTCCAGTTGCGGCTCGAGGATAACCGGCGTGTCTTGCGGCAGCGCCAACACACGGCGCAAATTGGCCATTGCAAGGCGCTCGGCATTGCGCGCTTCAACCAAGCCTGCTTGACGCACACTGAGCTCCGTTCGGCTGGCGAGCACTTCGTACTCGCTCATGCGGCCAACATTGAACATTTGTTCCGCGTCGTATAGTTGCCGGTCGAAGGTCGAAATGCTGGCTTCGGCGACGCGCACCAACGCTTGTGTCGCGAGGGCATCGAAGAAAGCTTGTTTGGCATCAAATTCAATTTGCTGCAGGGTCGACTCACGCCGCCACTCTTCCGATTGCTGTAGGTAGCGAGACGCTTCTAGCCCCGCGCGCAATTGGCCGCCCGCGTACAACGCCTGTGTTAACGTGATCTGATCGAGTCGGAAAGTATCAGCCGGTTCAAAACCGAGGTCGCCGATAGCAGAACTACCCAGAAGTGAAAAGACAAACGAGAGCGGACCTCCACCGCCACCACCAAGGCCACCGCCTCCACCACCGCCGCCCAATCCGCCGAGCCCGCCTCCTACGATGTCGGTGAAGTCCTTTTGATTAAACTTGGTGTGAGTGAACGAGGTCGAAGCGGATAGCTGGGGCAAGAACCCAGATTTCGCCTGGCCGACGCGCGCAGCCGATGCATCGACTTCTGCGTCGGCGACTTTGCCCTGCGGGTTTTGGTCCAGGGCCAATTCGACACAGCGTCTCGGGTTTAATGTAACGGGTTCGCCAGCGAGTTTTTCTTCCTCCGCCGATTGTTGATTGAGGAATTCTTCCATTTCACCGATCGCTTCGATGACGCCGGATGCACCCTCCAGCAGGTCGGGACGTTCGCGATCGGCTGGACGAGCAGTTTCGGTACTGGATTCGGGACCGGAGACCGGATCAGCTTCCTGAGCAATCGCTGGAAATCCCACAATTAGGAGCAAACTAGTGATCTTGGTAATGCGTATCATCATTGATAATCGTACTTTCGCCCGTATCGGATATGGAAGGCGTCATCATACGCACGCAGGTGAAATCGTTCAATCCGGTATGCGTTCATGCTCATCCGACCCACGCTCGCAGGTCGGGGAAACGGCTTCACGAATAGCAATTGGACCCGCGTAAGCGTGGCGCGGTTCCGCCATTTTTGTTACATTCCGGCTTTGGGATTGGGCGAGCACTATCCGAGGAGAGCGATCATGGGCGCACTGCAGCGAGGCCTTAGTTCAGCCGTAGTATTCCTAGTACTCGGCGCGAGCACGGCAATTGCGGAGGATCGCGTTTACAAAGACCGTGAATACCACGTGCAGGAAGGCGCGCTGAAATGGGGCAAGCAGGACGCACAGTTTACGGCGATCCATGTGCCGGACCTTGCGCATCCGGACACATCAGCGCCCGATGTCGCCCGAAAGCTCAATGCCATTGCCAAGGTGGGTGGTCAGGCGGTCGCCTACGATTTGCACGGTTTCAATGACAAGGGCAGCGAAATTTCAGAGACTGGATTGCAGGCGTTTCGCGATGCGCGTCATCAACATGATTGGCGCCGCATGAACGCCATGTGTCGCATATTCGCCGATGGTACGCCCGACGATTTTCGTTGGCGCAAACGCGCGGCAAAAACGGCCGCGAAAGCGTTGCGGGATGAGCTCAAGGTAGTCTATTGGATCGATGGCCCGCAAACCGATGAATTGATCGCCGTGTTTCACAAGCACGCGCCGCATTTGGTGGTCGCTTCGTACGACGGCGGCGATGTAAATCTCGTACGTCCCGGCGAGTCTGTGGAAGAGGGCATGTCAAACATTTTCACGGGTGGATCGCAGCCCGCGTTGGATGGCTCTGTAGACGTTGTGCTCCCGGCAGGCTCCGTGAGTTACGAAACGCTTGAGGCCGCATCTGCCGAGCCGGTTGAGTTGGAACCGTGGGAACCGGACAACAGTATGTTGTCGGAGAAGGAACGTGCTGAGGGCTTTATCGCGTTGTTCGACGGGAAGACCCTAAATGGATGGCATCCAAAAGACGGCGCGGGTGTGTTTGTGGCGGAAGACGGCATGATTACAAGAATTGGGGGCAAGTGGTCGCAACTTCGAACTCGGGACCGCTACGATAATTTCGTTCTTCGGCTGGAGTGGCGCATGGAAGACGGTGGCAATAGCGGGGTATTCATTCGCGGGCCGCGTGCGGCGCGGTATTCGAAGATCGGCATGGAATTTCAATTGATGAACGACGGAAAAACGGAACCGAGTAAAACAGGGCTTGGCGGAATTTACGAAGCGCAGGAACCATTAACGGTCGCGCGCAAACCGCCAATGGAATGGAACACAGTCGAGATCAAATGCGATGGGCCGCACTTGGTCGCGTGGCTCAATGGCGTGAAAGTGCAGGATATCGATCTTGATGCGCACGAAGAATTGCAGAGCCGGTTGCGCGACGGCTATATCGCTTTGCAAGACCACGGCAACTATGTGCAATTTCGGAATATTCGGTTGAAGGAGCTGTAAACGCGATGTCGATCGGATTGGCGATTATTGCGCTGGCGATTTCAGCGGAGGCAGACGTTACCGCGTCTACGATACAACTTGAGAGCGGGGACAATGCCCGGTGGTGGGTCATCGCTGACAATGGCGCGAAGGGCGACCACCGCGCCGGGTATAACGGCATCATCGCAGTGGAAGAGCCAGGCAATACGCGCTTTCCGTTCGTGCCTGCCTATGCGGGATTAAATCTCGAACACTATTTTGACGCTCGGCCGCGACACAAAGATCGTGCCGTCTTCTTCGAGCCGCGCCACGTCCACATGCAGATGCGGCAGCTCGATGATCGGCATATCGAACTCTATCAAGCGCCTACACCGTTCTATGGCGTTGAAAGTTGGACCGAATTCCAGGGGTATGAGGAAGATCCGCACGTCATCGATATGCGCTATCGGTCTATTCCGAGGCGTAAGGCGTTTGAAGGCGGATTCATGGGCGTTTTCTGGGCGTCGTATATCAATAGCCCCGAGAACAAGAGCATCTACTTTCTACGGGAAGGGTCGACACTCGACGATCCATCGTGGGCTCAGTTTCTGACACAGGAACACGGTCGCGATAGCACCGTTTTGCCCGCTGGAGATGTGACGTCGTTCAAGTATCCGGAGGGTGGCGGTACGTTGTTCAACAGTGTTTCGGCGTTGCAGTTCGCCGATCCATTCTTTTACGGCCGTACTGGCGATGACGTACTAATCTTCATCTTCGATCCCAATCCGTACATTCGGTTCGCGCATTCACCGAGCGGCGGCGGACGTACTGCGGATGAAACGGACACGAATCCCGCGTGGGACTTTCAACTCGTCGTTCCGGATTACAAAGTCGGCGAAGCCTACGGGCTGAGCATGCGGCTGGTGTACAAACCATGGCAAGGCCGGGACGACGTTCTGAACGAAGTGCGGCGTTACCGGGGCCGGTAATCGCCGCCGTCACGCCGCAGCGCAAGGGCGCTATCCGGCGCAACTTGCTGAAATGGTATCGCGCGAATGCCCGCGATTTACCCTGGCGGCGAACGCGTGATCCATACGCGGTGTGGCTCTCCGAAATCTTGCTGCAACAGACGCGTGTTGACCAGGGCCTACCGTATTACGAGCGATTCTTAAAGCAATTCCCCAATGTTAAATCGCTTGCGCGTGCGGATGAACACGCGGTGCTCAAGACTTGGGAAGGGCTTGGCTACTATTCACGCGCGCGGAATCTGCATAAAGCCGCCCGCGTGGTCGTCAACGAATCAGGTGGCGCGTTTCCCTCGGACGCGGCAGGTTGGCAGGCGTTGCCTGGAATAGGCCGGTATACCGCGGGCGCGATCGCGAGCATCGTGTACGGAGAGCGGGTTCCGGTATTGGATGGAAACGTCATTCGCGTGCTGACGCGGTTGTTTGATATCGGTGACTGCTCGGATGCGCCGAGCGTGCGTGAACGCTTGTGGGGACTCGCGGATGAGCTGGTGCCAAATTCGGATCCCGGCGATTTCAATCAGGCAATGATGGAACTTGGGGCGAGTGTGTGTGCGCCGCGTAATCCATCGTGTGACGAGTGTCCGCTTATGAATGTTTGCGAAGCGCGAAAAGCTGGAACGCAGCTATCCCGACCGGTTCGCGCGGCGAAAAAGCCTGTGCCGCATAAGGAGATGGTGCTTGGTGCCGTGGTAAAGAACGGGCGCGTTCTTATCGCGCGGCGGCCGAGTAGTGGGTTGCTCGGGGGGCTTTGGGAGTTACCGGGTGGCGAAGTTAGTGCGGGTGAATCGCATGCGAAAACGCTGCGGCGCTGCATGAAGGACGCAACGGGGATTCATGTCAAAGTCGGCGGACTCGTCGCCTCAGTCGATCATGCGTATTCACATTTCAAGGTTACCCTCAACGTGTATCAATGCGACTACGTGAGCGGGGACGCGACTGCGCACGAACATGACGAGATCAAGTGGATGACGCGTGCGCGGTTGGAGGAGTTCGCGTTTCCGAAGGCGCATCATAAGTTTTTGCATTTGCTGTAGGGATGTCGTATTAGTCGTGCGATTATTCAATCGACAAATTCACGCAGGGGAGGGCCAAGTTCCTCGAAGACTTGCGAAGCATGTCTGGGCTTGGCCGGGTCACCGGACAGATTTCAGGCCAAGGTGGAACTTGGCCCTCCCCTACCATTTTTAGACTTCTATTGTTCCTTGCAAATACAAAACGCCATGTCCCGCGATGGTGACGCGTTCGCCTTTGTGCTCGCACCATACGTTGCCGCCTCTTGGCGATATTTGCCGCGCGCGCAATTCCGATTTGCCGAGTCGGTCCGCCCAGTACGGGATAAGCGTGGTGTGGGCCGAGCCGGTGACGGGGTCTTCGGGGACGCCTTGTTTGGGCGCGAAGAAGCGTGACACGAAATCGGTGTTGTCGCCGGGTGCGGTGCAGATGACGGCGAACCGATCAACGTCGCAGAGCCGGAACATGTTTGGGGCTAGCGCGGCGAGCGTCGCCTCGTCCGGGTACACGGCGAAGTAATCGCGCACGGATGCCATGAGCGCTTCCGGGGCGGTGCCAAGCGCTTCAAAAAGTATCGGATCAGGCTCGCAGGGTTTAGGCGGACGGGATGGGAAATCCATGACGTATTTTCCGTCGCGGTATTCTACGGTGAGACGACCTGAACGGGTATCGAAATGAATTTGGTCATCGTTGTTGCCCATACATTCGCGCAGCACGTATGCAGACGCCAGCGTTGCATGTCCGCATAGGTCGACCTCGGCTGCAGGTGTGAACCAGCGGAGGTGGTACGCATCGCCTTCGCGGACGAAGTACGCGGTCTCGGCAAGGTTGTTCTCCTGTGCAATGGCTTGCATCGTTGCGTCGTCAAGCCACGTATCGAGCGGGCAAATCGCGGCGGGGTTGCCGGTGAAAACGCGATCGGCGAACGCATCGACTTGGTACATGGTCAGCTTCATTTGGGAATTCCCTTTGCGTGGATTGACGGGCTGGATATGTAGTAACCGGCATCATGCGCACCGAATAATTTAGAAACGCAAAGGCGCGGAGGCGCAAAGATAACCGAATCGATTGTCATCCCGAGCGAAGTCGAGGGATCTACTTCCGCCCGATGCTGATCGCGGGTACGGTAGTAGATCTCTCGGCTTCGCTCGAGATGACATTTTGGAATCGGGCATTAGCCTTTGTGATCGGCCATGATCTCTTTTAGGCGGTACAGTGCCAGATTTCCGCCGCTGAGTATTAGGGCTACTTTCTTACCGGCAAGTTGTTCCCGCAGTTGCAATGCAGCCGCGAGGGGTGCAGCGCCTGCGCCTTCGGCCAGCGTTCGCGCGTATTCGACGTAGTGGACGATTGCTTGCCTGATGCCGACGTCGTCAACGAGTACGAAATCGTCGAGGTATTTTCGAATGATGCGTTGTGTATTTTCCATGGGGACACGCGTCGCGATGCCTTCGGCGAACGTTTCCATTTGCGCGGTGACGGCATGACCTGCTTTCCAACTTTGATACATGGATGGCGCTTGCGCGGATTGTACGGCAATGACTTCGATTGTTGGGTTTATGGCTTTCGCGACGATGCACACACTGCTCGCCCCGCTGCCGCAGCCGAAAGGCACGATGATCGTGTCGACGTCCGGTAAACTCTCGATCAATTCGAGCGTGTATGTGCCGACGCCGCAGATAATCGGTTCGTCGGTTGGACCTAAGAAGCGGCCGCCCTTTGAATCCGATTGTTG
>JAJDAB010000049.1 GCA_029262095.1 Candidatus Hydrogenedentota bacterium | reverse complement strand
GTAGATGTCGGACACGTCGAGGAAGGCCATAATATCGCGAACTTCACCAACGAGGTCTTCCTTGAGATTGTTGAAATGCAATACTTTGACGTTTGGTAGATGCCGAATGTCCCACCACGAGCGAATATGTTCCCAGAAGGACCAGAATGGATAACCGTCTTGTTCCAACCAAGTGAGGAAATAGTCGCGCGGGTCTTCCGGCGGCTCGTCGAAGGTCGGTCCGATGCGGCCGGGCATCTTGTTAATCCATTTGTAGTAGAGATGGTTCGCATTGGCGTGATGGTTGTGAAGGCTCCACGCCATGTCGCGGCCGTCACGTGCGACGTACAGATACTTTGCGACGGGCGAGAACTCGAGCGCGTCAACCGGGAGATGAGTCTTGAGAAATCGGCGGTGCGTATGCGCTTCCACCATCTCGTGCGTATCCTCCGGATTCGGGAGCCGCTGATCGATCCAAGGAGACAATTCGTGAATATCGAGTTCGTCCGGGCCGCCAAATAGAATCTGCCCTACGATTTGTTGCATCCACGTCGTACCGGACTTTAGGTACGTGCCAATCACGATGTCGTCATCACGGTATGGAAAGTTGTTCCAACAGGTGGAGTCGATGTGGTGGTTTCGAATCTCGCGAGTCTTTACCGGGCATACAATATTGGTCAAAAGAACGACTCCTGGATTAATGATGGCGGAAGCTAATTATGGCCTCTTGGGCCATGTTTATGCACGTTCCTATCCGGCGCTTCCGTTGGCGAGCCAATCGGCGCATTCAGATCCGAGTTCGCCAAGTGCGCGCTTCTCGTATGCTTCCACTTCCTCTAAAGAAAGAATGTCGGCCCAGCGTCCATTCGTACCTTTGTGAATGAAGGTATCCGCGCCGCCATCCCAAAAAATGCCGCCGAGTGGAGCGCTCTTGGAAGCGTTCTTTTTCATCCAGTCGAACGTGCAATGTTCAACGATTGAATCCCAGTGCGCGTCGTCGATTGAGATATCGAGGAACTCGGTGACGCGACGAATTTGGCCAGGAAGATCGGCTTTAAGATCATTGAAGTGCAAGTGCAGCATATTCGGAAGACTCCGAATGGCCCACCAGCTACGAACGTTTTCCCAGTACGGCCACCAGGGGTGGCCATCCACGCGCAGCCATTCCACGAAGTATTGTCGAACTTCTTTAGGCGGTTTACCGATGGGCGGTCCTACGCGGCCCGGCGTGTCGTTCAGCGCTTTGTACCATTTCTCATTCGCGTTCGCGTGGTGGTTGTACATGCTCCACACGACATCGCGCCCGTCGCGACCGATGTAGATGTATTTCGCCTTCGGTGAGAAAACGAGTGCATCGACCGGTAGATGCGTTTTCAAGAAGCGGCGGTGTGATTGGGCCTCAACGACCGGGAGTTTTTCATGCTTCGGCGGAATACGCAGGTCCATCCACGGCGACAACTCGGCGATATTGACGTCATCCCGTCCATCAAACAAGAGTTGACCGACGATTTGTTGCACCCAAGTTGTACCGGACTTGGCGTACGTCGAGATGATGATGTCGTCGTCGCGGAATTCGATATCATTCCAGATAGTCGAATCAAAATGATGACTGTGTACCTCGCGCTGTTTGACCGGCCAATCGATATTCGTATTCTCCATGACGCGCGGTCTCCTAGAGCATCGCCAGCACTTCTTCAGCGACGCGATCGCCGGATCGTAATGCGCCGTCAACATACCCCGACCATACGTCCGACGTTTCAGTCCCGGCCCAATGGATGCGCCCGCACGGTTGGCGGATGGCGTCGCCAAAGACGGACGTGACACCGGGGCCTGGTACGCAGGCGTATCCACCCGTGCTCCAGGCTTCGCGTGGCCAATTCTGTTCCACGTACTCGATCGGTGAATTCGCTTCGGGACCCAAAACGTGTGCGATGTCTTCAATGGCACGGGCTTCGCGTTCCTCGGGCGATTTGTCCGCCCATTCCATTGCAGGCCCACCATCGAAGAAGCCGCATAACACCCCTCGCGGATTTCCGGGTGCGGTCACGTCGAACGTCGAGGCGAACTTTGACACAGACGAAATCGACTGTCCGTTTAGACCAGCGTCGCGCCAGAACGGTTTCTCATACGCGATAAAGCATTTGATGACTGCCCCCATTGGCGATCGCTCCATGAGGCCTCGCCGTTTGTACGGCAGTTCGGGGGTGTAATCTATGTTTCCCGCTGTGGTCGGCGGAGCGGCCATGACCAGGCGTTTGGCGGTCCAGGTGCCTTTCGCTGTCATCGCCGTGACCTGCGAATCGTCCTGAGCGATGGCGTGGACCGGGGCATCGAGTATGACTTTGTCACCGAGTGCTTTGGCCAACAGCTCCGGTACCGATACCAAGCATTCCTTGTAGAGGTCTTGCTGTGCGCCACCGGCGGTGTCGGTGACCTTTTGAAAACTGTGGCCGGATTTCATGTACCAGAGAAATTGTAGCAACGACATCTGTTCCGGCGGAACGCAGTTTACAACTTCGACGATGATGCGGATAAGATCGCGGACATGATCGGTTTCCGCGTTTTGCGTCGCCCACGTTTTCATCGTGATGCTGTCCCACTCCTCGGCGTGCGGCGCATTCCATGGTTGCGCAGGGTCGATTTCGCTAGCGAGTTCGTTGATGCGTGCGACCGTCCGAAGGTATTCGCCCAATACGTTGCCGGGAAGCGTCAGTCCCTTGAAGATCGTTCCGGCGACATCAATAATCATGTCGCCTTCAACGTACGTCGGAAATGTGTTAAGTCCGAGTTCTTTCCCGACCTCAATGAGTCGGTCTTGCGTCGGGCCGACCCATTGTCCGCCCAGATCGATAGATTGCCCGGCGATTTCGCCGCGTTTGAGCCGTCCACCCACGCGGCCATTGGCTTCGAGAAGTGCAACGGATTTGCCGGCTTTCGCGAAGTGCGTCGCCGCCATCGATCCCGCTGCACCTGCGCCGACGACAATGATATCGACCTCGCGATTTTCTTCAGCGGACACGACGTCAACGCCGCTGACGGCTGTCCCGGTTGCCGCAGCGCCGATCGCCATGCCTTTGATTGCAGCACGGCGTGTGATAGATGGGGTGGAGTCGTTCATCGGATTGTCCTTCCAATGGTTTGTCTCATTTCAAAGCTCGAATACTTTGGAGTGCGCAGGCTTGCCTGCGCTTTGTTCCAGGCGAAGCTTGCTTCGCGTTTCGGTACATTCTTGCCGTGCGAAATCTATTCACGGGCACGCAAGGCAAGCCTTACAACTGAAAGCGGTGGCAAGCCACCGCACTCCAAACTTCTATAATCCCTTCACTTCCCAACCTTCTCGGTATTCACGGCGCAGGAACTTGTTCGCTTTGTCATTGTTCGTGAATTTCAATCGTTTTGCGTTCCATTCGAGCGTTTCGCCGGGAAACCGGTTGGCGACGTTCGCGAGCAAGACGGCTTCGGCCATGGGGCCAGAAAAATCGAAGTTCGCACCTGCGACGCCGTTGCCCATGGCGGCCTCGACGAAATCGTGGTAATGGTTCAGTGGTTCAAGTTCCGGCGCGGGATAGTTCTCGAAGTCTTTTAGCGGATGCAGTTGGGGCGCTCCGACATGCGGGATAATCAATGTACCCGCTTCGCCGATGAGCATCGATCCGCTGGCCGGCAAATCGTAGTCGTAGGGTAGGTGGGGGGACAGGCTCTTGGGAGGTTGTTTGCCGCCGTCATTCCATGTCGCACGAATCGTTTTGTGCGCGGTGAGCGGCGTCCCTGGGAACTCGTAGTGAGCAATGATCCAGCCCGGCCAAACTTCGTCGCTCGTGCTTTCTGCTTGGCACGTAATCGAGATCGGATCGCCGATGCCGAGTGCCGTGAACACCGGATCGAAAATGTGACAACCAAAATCGCCGGTAGCGCCGCCGCCAAAGTCGCGCCACGCACGCCAGTTAAAGGGGTGATAAATTTCCTTCTTGAACGCCCGTTCCGGTGCAACACCGAGCCACAGATCCCAGTCGACATTCGGCGGTATTGGGTCCGCACCCTCAGGACGTTTCTTGTCCTCGGTCGTGTAGACGGCAGCGCTCCATGAATGCCATTCTTTCACCTTACCGATGGCACCTTCTTGCAGCCAATGTACTGCGGTGCGGTAAAAATCGTGTGAGTGAATTTGAATGCCCATTTGCGTGGCGACGCCGCGTTTGCGTGCAGCTCTAGCCAATTGGCGCGCTTCGTATACTTCGTGAGTCAATGGTTTTTCGCAAAAGACGTGCATCTTCTTCCGGATCGCCGTCATGGATGCGGGGGCGTGTGTATGGTCGGGCGTTGACACATTGACCGAGTCGATATTTTGTTCTTCGGTCTCCAGCATCTCTCGCCAATCGCGGTATAGCTTCGCATTAGGATGCGTCTTGGCCGCTTCCTTCAACGTGTTCTCGTCGATGTCGCACAGCGCGACGACCTCGACCTTGCCACTGCTGACAATTTGACCGAGGTCCGATGCGCCTTGACCGCCGACGCCAATCGCGGCGTGTTGCAGTTTCGATGATGCGGGCGCGGCCAAACTGAGGCGCGGGACAATGAGCGGTGTTGCGCCAACGGCGGCTGTCCTTTTCAAGAAGTTCCTACGTGTGATTTTTTTCATTTCGACGTTCGTTGCTCCCACTGAGTTGACCCGTTATTGCGCAAGTATGTTGTTGCCTTGCGTCACGCCCGCTTCGTTTGCCAACGCCATTGCACCCGCAGTGCCCGCATTCGTCGTGTTGCTTTGCACAACGTTCGCGGAACCAGCCCCGTGCCACGCGATGGCATGGCGCATCATAGGTTGCTGGCGCGAATCGAGAATCGTGTTGCCGGCCAGTGTAACCGCCCGGCCTCCTGCAACGTAAATGCCGTCTTGGGCCGCATCGAGAATTTGACACCCGTTCACCGCGGTGCGCTCGCAATCCCGGATTTCGATGAGGCCCTCCCGTTCAAGTCTAGCCGGTGTTTCCACAGTGTGATCGCCTGCATACGCATCGCGCACCGTACAGGCGGAGAGAATGCAGTCGGTACTGTTTTCGATGCGGATGCCGGTGGCAAGTTCTTTGGGTAGATAGCCGGGATTGTGGTCGAAGTTATTGGCGGACGCGATGATACCGCGCGAGTCTTTGATGTGCAGATTTCGTTTATGCCCGCTATAGATCATGTTCCCGGTCAACGTAATCGATTGGCATGATTCGAGGCGAACGTTTGTTTCTTGACTGCCGATCAAATTGCCGGTGATAGCGAACATGCCGGCTTTGGTGTTGTCACCCGGTAGGCCGCCTTTGAAGTAGATGTTGGCACCACCCGGGCTGTAACGCGACTGAATTGTGTTACCACAGATAGTGCCTTCACGAATGGTCGCGTTTTCGCCCGTAGTCTCGATCCAAATTTCAGCGGAGGGCGAGGCATCTTCGCCCGCTTCCTGATCATAGTTGTATTCGATGTCGTTGCCCGTGACTTGGAAGTTCCTGACTTGGCCGTTGAAAATTTTTACCCCGGATCGTTTGCAATAACTAATATGCGACGCGCTGATGATCATTTGATGCAGGTTGACGTGGTCGAGATAAATGCCAACACCGGAGTTGTCATAGATGTGGCAATGATTCACGGTGACGTTGCGTGCACGATTGACCAAGTGAATTCCGTGCCGCAGATTGCGCAGGAGCACCGCCTCGAAGGTGGTCTGCATTGCGCCGTTGACTTCAATCCCATCGGCTTCGGGATGGGCGCCTTCGATCTCGATGCCGGAAACAAGGGTAAACCGTTCTTTCCGCCAAACCGATTCATCGAAGCTACCCGGGTCGGCCGTACCCTCGTGCGAGCCGATGATACGAAACGCGGGGCCGGAACCGGCCATAACTATTTTTGCCGTGCTATGCGAACCCGTTATCCCCGCGCGGCCATGCTCCTGCAGTGGGACGTCAATCGATTCCGTGATTCGATAGTCACCGGGCGGAAACACCAGCTCATTGGCGCTTTGGCCGATGGCATGACGAATGGCTTCCGTATCGTCGACAACGCCGTCTCCAGTTGCGCCGAAGTCCCGCACAGTTCGCATGATTGCTCCTACAGGTTTGAGTCATAAGACCAAACCTGCACGATACCATTGCCCGCACCATGATCGCATTCCTGATTTGCTATCATTGAGCGATTCGAAGTGGAGGTGGTGCGTATGGATCAGGTATCACGGCGAAATTTCTTAACGGGTATGGGCGCTGCGGCGTCGACTATAGGGTATTCGATGGTCGTTCACGCGGACGATATGCCTGCCGAACCGTTTCCGGAACAAGATGCGGATGACATTCGCGCGAAGATGGACGCGTTGTCCCCGGAATCGTCGGTGGCGAACCGAATCGCGTCGGAACCCAACATGCGAGTCGTCGAACTGGAATGCGATTTCTTGGTTGCGGGTGGCGGCCTGGCGGGTGTGTGTGCAGCCATTGCCGCGGCGCGAGAGGGCGCATCGACCATTCTCGTGCAGGACCGATCGCGGCTGGGTGGCAATGCGAGCAGCGAAGTGCGCATGCACATCGTTGGCGCGGATCATCATGGAGGTCGGCCTGGTTGGCGCGAAGGCGGACTCATCGAAGAAATTCGGTTGGAGAATGCGGTTCAAAATCCGATGTCGAACTGGGAGATGTTCGATTTCATCCTGTACGACAAAGTCGTTTCGGAATCGAACATTCAGCTCTTGTTGGATAGCGCGTTGTATGCCGCGGAGATGGTGGACGGGCGCATCAAAGAAGTATTGGTGCGCTGCGATAAGACCGAACACATCTACCGGATCAAGGCGAAGCAGTTTGCGGATTGCACGGGTGATTGCCGTTTGGGGATCGAATCCGGCGCGACGATTCGTATGGGCCATGAAAGCCGGGCTGACTTCAACGAACCGCTTGCCCCGGAGACGAGTGGTCTGGGTACGTTGGGCAGCAGCATCTTGTTCACGTCGAAGGAACACGATCGGGAAATGCCGTTCACCGCGCCGTCCTGGGCGCGCAAGATTGAAGAGCGCCACTTGAAGCACCGGGGCATCGGTTCCTGGGAGTATGGGTATTGGTGGATTGAGTGGGGTGGGCAACATGACGCGGTACTGGACAACGAGCGTATTCGATTTGAACTGCTGTCGATCATCATGGGGGAATGGGACTACATCAAGAACTCGGGCAACCACCCGGAGAGTGCGAATTGGGCGATGGACTGGGTCGGGATGATTCCGGGCAAACGCGCGAGCCGGCGTATGGATGGCCCGCATATTCTGACGCAACAGGATCTCATGAACCTGAATCCGGAATTCGATGATGCGGCGGCGATTGGCGGGTGGCCGTTCGATAATCATCCACCGGAAGGTTTTGATAATCCAGAGATTCCGCCGTTCGTATCCATCAAGATGGCGGATACGTACAATATGCCGTTGCGTTCGTTTTACTCCCAGAACGTTCCGAATTTATTTATGGCGGGCCGAAATATCAGTGTGTCGCACGTGGCGTTCGGATCGACACGCGTGATGGCGACGTGTGCGGTGGCGGGGCAGGCCATGGGGACGGCGGCGGCGGCTTGCGCGAAGCATGGCATTGACCCGCAACAATTGTATGACGACAAGAAAGCACTCTGGGCGTATCAGCAGCGATTGCTGCAAAACGACCAAACGATTCGCAACGTGTGCAATGAAGACTCGAAGGACTTGGCACTGCGCGCATCGGTGACGGCGTCGGGCGAGGCGGAGACGAGTAAGGCGTCGCACATCACGACCGGCTATGTGCGTGATGTACCGGGCGAATGGGCAAATCGTTGGGGCGGACCGATGGCCAGTGACGGCGCGTGGATTCAACTGTCGTGGAAAGAAGCGCAAACGTTATCTGAGATTCAGCTCACGTTCGATTCCGGATTTCATCGTGAGTTGACGTTGTCGGAACAAACGAATCGAAAGAAGAAAATGGTCGCGGGGCCGCAACCGGAAACGGTGAAAGACTACTCGATTGAGTATCGATTGGCAGATAATTCGTTCGCGCCGATAACGGAAGTTCAGGGAAATTACCTGCGGTTGCGGCGGCACCGGTTCGATTCGGTTGAGACGGATGCGATTCGAATTCGGGTTGCAGCTACGAATGGTAGCAAGGAAGCGCGAATTTATGAGGTCCGGTGTTACGCGTAGCCGCTCTTAGCCACAGAGCACACAGAGAGAACGTATTCAGGGAATCCTAAGTCTAACGCCCGGGAATTTGACGAGCAAAACACTCGTATCTCTCGTTCCCATGCTTCGCGTGGGAATGCATAATCACGAAGTTGGAACGCGCGCACTCAAATCACTCGGCGACAATTTTCTGGGAAAGTAACGGGTAGTCCACTTTGAATCGCTTCGTTCGCGATTAGTACCGTCGCTGTGTTTTCGAGACCCATCCTTGCATCGCAGATCGTCTTGCGTTCTCCGTTTCGCACAGCATCAACAAATGCAACCAATGAGGCGCGCGTGTCGCTTGCATTGCTCGTGATTTGCATGGATTTGCCCCGGTGCGCCCAGGGGCTACCGGGTTCGTGGAGAGTCGCGCCGCTACGTCCATCGATTCGTGCCGCATCCGGATCTTGTGGTTGCTCTCGGTAGAACAGGCCCATCTTTGGAGAGAGCAGAAGCGTTCCTTTCGTGCCCATGACCAACTCCGAGACGCCTTCGTGTGCATTGGACTGGACAGCGGAAAATGTCGCGCGAACGGTTTGCGCTTTGTCTTCACCTGCGTCCGGCACGGCATATTCGTATGTGCAGAAAACGTTGTCGTACGTCTCACGGCCATCGCGCCAATAATCGACGCCGCCCATGCCGATTACGCGGGTCGGTGCAACGCCGAGGAGCCGGTTGACCACATCCAATTGATGGCTGCCGTATTCCGCCATAAGGCCCTGCGACGTTTTCCAATAGTGTTGCCAGTTGAGTTGTCGTTCCAGGTCATCGTGATCCGGATTTTGCGGCGAAACGGGCAGTGGGCGTTTCCCGTTGTTGTTGAGATGCCACTGGCACTTGATCGCGGTGATGGTGCCGAGCATGCCCGTGCGGACCATCGCTTCGGCTTGTTCGTAGACCGCATTGGCTCTTCGCTGTAAGCCGAGCTGAAAAATCGCGTTCTGCTGATCGACACGTGCCGCCAGATCGCGGGCTTCGTCGATGGAGTGGCACATCGCCGTTTCGCAATAGACGGCGATATCCCGTTCCAGTGCAGCGATACTCATTGGGCAGTGCTGGAACAAAGGCGTCGCAATCACTACGGCATCCAATGATGACCCATCAAGCATCGCCTCAAACGTGGCGTAGGATTGCGTCTTCGATCCCACAATACGCCTCGCGTCTTCGAGGTGCGGCGTGTAGACATCGCTGATAGCGGCAACCTCCACATTTTCGATCGAAATGAGGTGTCGAAGTAATTCGCGTCCACGCAAACCTGTACCTGCTACACCAACGCGAATGGGCCGATGCGGTTGCGCGACGCTATTCATTGCCGCCGAACCAGCGACAGTCGCCGCCGCTGCGGCGCCAATAAATGTTCTACGGGAAACGAAGTCGTTCATGTCAGTTTGCCTCTTCCGTGATGTGACGATGCTCACTTTGGAGTATACTTCGGCGGTAGATGTTGCCCGATATTGACGCAATACTAACTTGGAGAAAACTTCGTGGGTACTTCGAAACCCCTTTTCGGTGTGATTGGCGGCAGCGGGCTATACGATATGGACGGTTTGACGAATACGCGTTGGGTACGGGCGGATTCGCCTTTTGGCGCACCGTCGGATGAGCTCTTGTATGGCGAAGTGGACGGCGAAACGATTGTGTTTCTGCCCAGGCATGGACGCGGCCACAAGATTCCGCCGAGCGAACTGAACTTTCGCGCGAATATCGATGCGCTAAAACGGGCGGGATGCGATTCAATCGTTTCGCTGAGCGCCGTCGGTTCTCTGAGCGAGGACTTACATCCCGGCGAATTCGTCATCGTCGATCAGTTCATCGACCGGACGTTTGCCCGCACAAAAACGTTTTTCGAGACGGGGATGGTCGCCCATGTTTCGATGGCACATCCGGTCTGTGGTTCTCTTGGTGACGCAATTGTGCGTGCGTCCGAAGATGTGAATGCGAAGGTCCATCGTGGCGGCACGTATATCGTGATGGAAGGCCCACAATTCTCATCGCAAGCCGAATCCGAGCTGTACCGGTCGTGGGGCTGCGACGTTAT
>JAJDAB010000048.1 GCA_029262095.1 Candidatus Hydrogenedentota bacterium | reverse complement strand
TAGCACCGCCAATTACTACACTACCGGCTTCGATCTCAGTCACGCCGCGCGACACTGTGGCTACGGAAGACATTCGAACTCATGAGCCACAGACATCCCAAAGTTGCACTCCAAGCCCTATACCTCGTCGCCGTGTGCTTAATCGGTGTCGCGCCGGGTTGTGGCGATGGTGTCGATCGGGCACCGGAACAAGATGTTCCTGATGACGCCATTTCGGAATGGCGAGCGCTGATGACAAATCCCGCGCAGAATCTCGACGATCCCAATCTCAAGCAGGCTGCAAATCGAATCGGCAGAATTGCTCCACACTTTGTCGACGAGATGATCGCGGAATTTGGTGATCCCGAATTAACCAGCGAAAAACTCCTCGCATTGGTCGCCTCCCTTGAAGAAGTAGTGTCGCCGGAAAAGGTGCCGCAACTCATCGAATTCACTCAATCCGGCAACGCAGGCGCGGTACGCCGGTCGGCAGCTCACCTCTTGGGCCTGTTGGGATCCGAAGATGCGAGGGAAGCGCTGATGGAGTTGAAAGAAGATGAGTCCGAGACCGTTCGATTTACCGCGTTGTTGGCGCTCGCGCGACAGGGAGAACCCTCGGTGCGAGAAAGCCTACGGGAATTTTTCCGCCGGGATAACGTGCAGGTATCGACTCGCGAACGCGTAGTCTCCGTATTGTGCGAAGTGCCTACGGATGCCGACCGGACCATGCTGGAGCGCGCTATACAAACAGATGGTTACGAGCAGGAAACCTATTTGAAAGCCGTGGCCGCGATGGGTCGCGTTGGGACCAAAGAGTCTATGAACGCAATTAACGTGCTAAAGGCGAACCCCAAGTGCAGCCCAGCGGTGCGTCAGATGTGTGACAATTCGATCGCTGCAATTGAAGAACGGTCAAAACCTGGAACAGCGGGCTCGCAATAGCCTGCATACCCCTGGATGAACCTTCGGCGCGCTCGGAGTATCGCGCCGAAATGCTGAGAGGTTGTAAAGACGATGTTTTGGAAGCGTCAACGATCGGAAGGCATGACCGCCACAGAAGAAATTCGTGAGTGGCGTCCGCCTGAGATGCCGCAGTTTGAAGTTCGGTTTGATGACATGCTTAAAGGGTATTACGCGAATCGAAACGGCGAACGTATCCGGCAATTCTGTGTCTATGTTGATGGCGCGAGCCGACTTGTAACGTCTGGGGACATCGTAGACCGTACCACGTTCGATGCGCTTATCGAGGCAGGAGTCGTCGAGCTTTTGGCGGAACCGGATGAGCAAACGGAACTATCCGGCGAATCCGCGTCGGCCGCGAACGAGTAATCCTCCGTGCCGCCTCGTATTTCTTTAGCTATGATCGTCAAAAACGAGTCGACACGTCTGCAGGCGTGTCTGGACAGTGTAGGCGACCTCGCGTCCGAATTGTGCATCGTCGACACCGGTTCGTCAGACAACACGCTCGAGATTGCCCGAAGCGCTGGCGCGAAATTGACAGTGTTTCTCTTGTGTGATGATTTCGCCGACGCCCGCAACGAGTCGCTTCGGCTGTGCAGTGAAGACTGGGTTTTGGTATTGGATGCCGACGAAGTGATCGCGGCTGAAGATCACTCGAAACTTCGTCGACTTGCGCAAGGGCCGCAAGATTGCTGCTTTCGATTTGTTACACGGAACTACACGAACAATCGCGATATTGTCGAATTCTGCCCTTGCTCCGCTGACGATCCGTACGCACGAGACTTTGCGGGCTGGTACCCGAGCACAAAAGTACGCCTATTCCCTAATAACAAGGGCGGAAAATTCGAGGGAAATGTCCACGAGATGATCGACAAATCCCTTGAAAAACTGGGGATTCGGATACTCGACACGGATGTGCCGATTCATCACTACGGCCAAGCGCGTGCCGAAACGGAAATCCGGGCGAAACAATCCAAGTATTTGGACCTTGGCCATCGCAAAGTCCAGGAAAACCCGACCGATGTAAAAGGCTTTATCGAGTTGGGTAAACAATATGGTGAAGTTGGTGACCACGCCAATGCGGCTGGCGCTTATCGCGAAGCGCTTAAGATTGACCCGAAGAACGTCGACGCGTTGCATCAGCTCGGCGGAATGTTATTCATGTTGCGTCGACCCGAAGAAGCCATGAAATCGCTGAATTTGGCGATACGCCTGGATCCAAATGTTCCATCCGCGTGGCGCAACTTGGGCGTTGTGCACGCCGATGCCAAACGCTGGCCGGAAGCCCATGAATGCTTCGAGAAGGCGTACGCCCTCGATCCGAATTGGAACGAAGGCTTGCGCTATTTGGCGGTCTGTCTCGAAGGGTTGGACCGTACCAAGGAAGCAGCTGAGTATGCGCGAAAGGCGCTGCGGTCATCGCCCAATTCTACGGAAGCGCTCAAACTCTTTGTGCAACTCGAACAAAAACTTCAACGGCGAAGTGAGGCGCGGGAGCAACTCGCTAGCATCATTGACGCAGGCGCGAAAAACCCGGAACTGCACAATGTATTAGGGGAATTGTACTTCTACGACAAAATGTACGACGACTCTAAAGCACATTTCGGGACCGCTGCGCAGTCTGGTTTAGCTGCGGCGTACAACAATTTGGGCATTGTCCACTTCAGTTTGCGAGAGTATGACGAGGCGCAAGCGGCTTTCGAAAACTGCCTCAAAATCGATCCTGCTCATACCGGCGCCCAAACCAATCTCGGGAAAGTCCGCGCCGCGCGTCAAGCCCCCGCCTGAGCACGATAACGATAGTGCCGATATCGTACCGTGCTTGGCGTCTCACCCCGCACTCAAGTTTCTAGCCAGTGCGCCGATAAGTTATCTACAGCCTGCGGAACACGCGGCATCGCCAATGCAAGGACGCAACGGCGCAGTAGTCATAGTCACGGAGGACATTTGTCATGGGACTACGCATCAATACCAATGTAGCTGCGCTCAACGCCTCACGAATTCTCAATCGATCCACCGGATCACTCAACAAGTCTCTAGAACGGTTAGCCAGTGGCCTGCGCATTAACCGCGCTGGTGATGATGCTGCCGGTCTCGCGATATCCGAGTCGTTTCGTACGGTCATTCGGGGGTCGTTGGTCGCCCAGCGGAATTCACAGGACGGCATCAGCCTCATTCAAACGGCTGAAGGCGCGCTGGAAACGACGACGCAGCTCCTGCAACGCGTTCGCGAGTTGTCGGTTCAGGCCGCGAACGGCACGCAAAGCGACGTGACCCGCGGATTTCTCGATTCGGAGGTACAAGAGCTTCTAGACCAAATCGACGATATCGCTCTGAACACGGAATTCAATGGACTGTTCGTTCTGAGCGCGGCTTCGACCATCACGCTTCAGGCCGGTTCTCGTGCCGGTCAAACCCTTGTCATTGCCGTTGCCGGCTCGAAAACCAGCGATATTGGCGTAAACAAGGTGAGCATCTCCACGACGGCGCTCGCGGTATCCGCACTGAGTACCATCGATGTTGCACTCCAAAGCGTCACATCGCTCCGGAGCACATTTGGTGCATTCCAAAACCGGCTTGAATTCACTATCGATACCCTCGCCATTCAGGAGGAGAATTCCGCTGCGGCCGATAGTGCGCTTCGAGATGCCGATATCGCGCGTGAAACCATCAAATTCACCCGGAATCAGATTCTGGTCAGCGCTGGCACGGCGGTCTTGTCACAGGCCAACGTCGTTCCGCAAACCGCTCTACAATTATTGGGAGCCTAGACTAAGCCCCGGTCTACCACCGGGTTAGATGTTTTACTTCCCCGCATCATCCGCCAGCCCGTACTCCGGACACCCACGGGCTGGCGGTCTTTCTATGTGTGCGCAAAAAAATCTACGAATTTTCGCTCCTCGACAATAATTTTCTCGATGTTTTTTCTTGTATTTGCTGATATGCAGGCGAATTGGGAATACGTCAAATTACGTAAGGTATTTTATATTAGTAACTTAAGAGGTATTTTTCCGATCTAGGTGCTTCTCGAAAATTATTTCCAAAAATCGCTAAAGTTCTGGCTCAAGTTGCCGATATATTTCGTAGAAAGGCTGAAACTGGCTTTTTCGACAGTTGAATCAGCGCTGGTATCTGGGGAGGTGCTGGCGCCGCATGAAGCAGGACGAAACGGAATCTGCCGGGGGACCGACCTAGTGGTTGGAACTGCGTGGATTTCGAATCGCAGCCGAAATGCAATCTTGCCCGTGATGGCGGTCCGCGCCGTCGATTGGCTCCGTTGGGGGACTAGGCCGATCGGATTCGGCGCGGGCTGCCTGGGCAAGGCTTCTCGACCGGGGATGGACCGAGTGGCTTTTGGGATTGCGTTTTGGAGCGCCTGTGAACGGTGAATGGAGTTGGATTCGGGATGGATCCGCTGCCGTTGCAACACCGGGAACAGGATAGATCGCTTGCGGCAATAATGCCGTTGGCAAACGGAGTCGTAGTGTCAGGGGCACGCGATTCTGGTAATACCAACTGCGCACGGATGCGCGAAGTGATGTACTCACGGAGGAATGAAGTATGGGTCTGCGAATCAATACCAATGTGTCTGCGCTGAACGCCAGCCGAATCCTTAGTCGGTCAACTAAGGGCCTCAACCAAACCCTTGAACGCTTGTCTAGTGGCTTGCGCATCAATCGAGCGAAAGATGATGCAGCAGGTCTGGCGATCGCTGAGGGATTTCAGTCCGTCGTTCGCGGCTCGCGGGTTGCTCAACGCAATTCGCAAGATGGAGTGAGTTTGGTACAGACGGCTGAAGGCGCGCTCAGTGAGACCACCGCAATTTTACAACGTGTACGTGAGTTGGCGGTCCAGGCCGCGAACGGTACGCAATCGGACACGAACCGCGCGGCGCTGAATAGCGAAGTGCAGCAACTGTTGGCACAAGTCGACGACATCGCGTTCGACACGGAATTCAACGGCTTGAATGTGTTGAGTGGCGCGAGCACGATCACGTTGCAGTCCGGCGCGCAACAAGGTCAGACGCTTCGAATCACAACCGCCGGTGCAAATACGGCGAATTTGGCCGTTAACAAGGTCCAGATTTCTTCGGTGAAGCTTGCGGTTGCATCGATTAGCACGATTGACGCGGCGTTGCAAAGTGTATCGACGCAGCGTTCCAACTACGGTGCGATTCAGAATCGTCTTGAATTCACCATCAACACGTTGGCGATTCAGGAAGAAAATTCTTCGGCCGCCGAGAGCGCGATTCGCGATGCGGACATCGCCCGCGAAACCATCAACCTGACGCGCACGCAAATCTTGGTGAGTGCGGGTACGTCGGTACTCGCTCAGGCGAACATTGTGCCGCAGACGGCACTGCAATTGCTGGGGTAGTCGGCGAAGGAGTAGCAAAAAGTTAATTCCGGTGGGACGTTCCCGGGCTTTGGCCCGGGGGCGTCTGCGCCGTTGCGGAAGATAGGGTAGCGCCCACGAATTGCGTAGAAATGGAGGTGTTTCACCAAAGATTTGAAGAAGCGGCGGGTTCCAAGAGGGATACTCGCTGGTGGTAATTACATAAATTGAATGAACCGGGGTAGGGATGCCCCGGGAAACCATGCTCAAGGAGGGTAAGACATGGGACTCAAGATCAATACGAATGTACCTGCGTTGAATGCAAGTCGGACGCTGAGCCGATCGACACAGGCATTGAATCAAACGCTTGAACGCCTATCGAGCGGGTTGCGGATCAACCGGGCAAAAGATGACGCGGCCGGTTTGGCGATCGCTGAGGGGTTTAAGTCAATCGTCCGAGGTTCGCAGGTGGCCCAGCGCAACGCGCAAGACGGCGTGAGCTTGGTGCAGACGGCTGAAGGCGCGCTCAGTGAGACGACCGCAATTTTGCAACGTGTACGCGAGTTGGCGGTCCAGGCCGCGAATGGCACGCAAACGGACTCGAACCGCGCGGCGCTGAACAGCGAAGTGCAGCAGCTGTTACAGCAAGTCGATGATATCGCGTTTGACACGGAGTTCAACGGCTTGAATGTGTTGAGCGGTGCAAGCACGATCACGTTGCAGTCTGGCGCGCAGCAAGGTCAGACACTTCGAATCACAACCGCGGGCGCAAATACGGCGAATTTGAGTGTCAACAAGGTCCAGATTTCTTCGGTTAAACTCGCGGTGGCGTCGATTAGCACGATTGACGCGGCGTTGCAGAGTGTTTCGACGACGCGCTCAAGCTACGGTGCGATTCAGAACCGTCTTGAATTCACCATCAATACGTTGGCGATTCAGGAAGAGAATTCGGCCGCGGCCGAAAGTGCGATTCGGGACGCGGACATCGCTCGAGAAACCATCGCGTTTACGCGGAATCAGATTCTGGTGAGTGCCGGTACATCGGTGCTTGCTCAGGCCAATGTAGTGCCGCAGACAGCGCTGTCGCTTCTGGGCTAGTCGATTGTACCCACAGGGCGTGAGCCCAGTTCGCGATGACGCTTTAAAACTAGGCGGCATCGCGTTCGGAGAAGCATGATGGCAGTCTCGAACATTCCCGGAAGCGGGCGTTCGGGCATCGCACCGGAGGTGAAACCACCACCACCGAAACCGGAACCTTCGGAACCGGTAGAGCAGGTGGTGACACCCCAACCGGAGCCAACAAAATTGGCCTCGGGGAACACGGCGCGGTTACGGGTTGATCCCGGCACCGAACGCATAATCGCGGAGATCGTGAACGAAGAGAACGAGGTGGTGAAACAAGTGCCACCGGAGGAATTGTTGGAACTCGCGGAAACCAGCCGCGCGATTCAAGGCCTCTTGTTTGATCGAAGCACGTAGTCCACGACTACAGTTGAAATGAAAACCGCCCCGGCGCTGCTAATGCGCCGGGGCTTTTCTTTTTTCATTAACGGGAAGGCGCGAAGGACACGCGGTCGGTGTGCGCGCTTCGCGCGGTTTGGATTGGGATCGATAGGCTGGGTAGATTTCTCGGCTTCGCTCGAAAGGACTTCGTATGCATTTCCGCGGGGACTATTGGAACGGGGATAATATGTTTTCTTATTATTTGCGGGCTTTTGTGGCGTTCCAGTAGATCCCGTTCCAGTTTAGCCAGATGTCGAGTTCGAAATTCCTGCGGTCGGTGTCGGTGAGGGTTGCGCCGGTGTCTTGGTAAAGAGCATAGAGTTCTTCTTGTACGCGGCGTTGGCAGAATTCGGCGAGGTCGTCGTCGGATACGTCCGTGGAGGTGGCGTCGTCTTGCAAGGCTTCCATGCGATCGATCGATGCCAGAAGATCGGGGGTTACGGCGGCTGGTTCAGGGATGGTTCCGTAGTGTGCGATGTGTACAGTCTCGGCGCCGGTGTCGAGGATGCGTTGGACGCTCTTGCGCGCTTCAGGCGCGTCAAAATCGGTGGGCGCGGAGCAGAAGAAAATGAACGGCCGGTCGCCGTTTTGGAGGTCGGGGTAGGTATTGCCGAAGTTGTCGCCAGCGATGACGCTATTTGTGCCGGGGTCGTAGACCGCGAAATGGTGTTTGGCGTGGCCAAGGGTGTAGAGAATGCGCAGTTGGCGTCCGCCGAGGTCCACGGATTCATCGTCGTGAACGATTCGCACTCGGGTCTCTTCGATCGGATCGACCTGGCCGTAGAGTTCGTCGTAGCGTTCTTCGCCGTAGACTTGCTTTGCGCCTGCGACGAGGCGTGAGGGGTCGATGATGTGACGCGCGGCGCGTTCGTGCGCGAGGACTGTGGCGTTGGGGCAATGCGCGAGCAGGGCCGCGGTGCCGCCAGCATGGTCCAAGTGCGCGTGGGTGACGATGAGGTACTCGACCTGGTCCGGCGTTTTGCCCGCGTCTTCCAAACCTTTGAGTAGATGGGGAAGCGCGTGGATTGTGTTGTTATCAATAAACGCTACGTGATCGTTTTCGACGACGAGGTAGGCGGCGGCTCTGCGTGGGCCGGTGTAGTGGCAGTCGATCGTGTGTAACGTCTGTTGTCCGGTTTCTGGGAGCATTTGCGCATTTTCCTGTTGGTGAGTTTTGGTACGGTATCCGGTTGTCGCTTAGGGTGTGCTGTCGTGCGACCACATCCCCCTTGCCCCCTTC
>JAJDAB010000047.1 GCA_029262095.1 Candidatus Hydrogenedentota bacterium | reverse complement strand
CGAATCGCATTTCACGCTTCGCGAAGCAGCCATTCCCACGCCAGGGGACGGCGAGATACTCGTGAAGACCCGCTTGCTATCGTTGGATGCCGCGAACCGTGCGTGGATGCAGGGCGCGACGTATAAGGCGCCTGTGCTTGCAGGCGAAGTCATGCAGGGCGGGACACTGGGCGAAGTAGTGGAATCGAATCACGCTGATTATTCGCCGGGAGATATCGTAGAAAGCTCGCATGGATGGCAGCAATACGCCGTGCGTAAACCGGACGAGGTCGGAAAGATCACATTGCGCGGCGAACTGTCCAATCACTTATCCGTGTTCGGCGTGTCGGGTCTCACGGCCTATTTCGGATTGCTAAAGTGCGGACGTCCACTGGCCGGTGAAACGCTTGTGATATCCGCCGCCGCCGGAGCCGCGGGTAACTTCGTGGGCCAAATCGGAAAGATCAAGGGTTGTCGCGTCGTCGGCATTGCCGGCTCAGATGAGAAATGCGCGTGGCTTACGGATGACCTCGGGTTTGACGCGGCAATCAATTACAAGTCAACCAAAGTAGCAAAAGGTTTGGCAGAACATTGCCCCAATGGTATCGACGTGTACTTCGACAACGTCGGTGGCGACATTCTTGAGGCAGTACTATTTCAAATGAATCTGAATGGACGAATTGCATGCTGCGGCGCGGTCTCGCAATACGACACCGGCACGCCACAACCAGGACCGCGCGGCGTCCCAGGACTCATCGTCGTCAAACGGCTCACGCTGCAAGGGTTCATCGTGAGCGATTTCTACGCGGAACGAGACCAAGCCACCGACGAAATGGCGCAGTGGTTGGAGGACGGCAAACTGAAAGTCGCCGAAGACATCATCGACGGACTCGAAAACGCGCCGAAGGCCCTCATCGGACTGCTCCACGGCGAGAACATTGGCAAACGAATGATCCGCGTGGCCTAAATTTCTCCGGCTTACCCGGACGCCAATTCCGCAATTGATACAAAAACTGCTGCGCCTGTCGGGCCATAATAATGCAATTGTCCGACATGAAAGGCCCACACCTACTCGATGGTTTCCAACTCGTCCCACACCCTCAGCTATGACGTCGTCCTGCGTCTGGCGTTCCAGACCTGAGAACCTCTAGTATAGATTCAGAAATATCGGGGGATTCAACATTGGGCAACGAAAAAGCCACGCACCCGTCGTCGGCCATGCATCGAAGAACGCAACATGCGAAGACAAAGATTGTGGCTACCGTAGGCCCCGCGTGCCAGTCGCCGGACCTGCTGCGAAAAATGGTCACTACAGGCGTGACTATCTTTCGCCTAAATTTTGCCCACGGCGTAAACGATGAAAAGACTGAGCGGGTTTCCGACATACGAAATATCGCCGACGAACTCGGCACCCCAGTAGCGATACTCGGCGATCTGGGCGGACCCAAAATTCGGCTGGGCGAATTGCCCAACGGGATGGTCGAGGTCGAATCAAGTACGCGGTACGCCTTCGTTCGCGAGGCCGATCCCGGCGATCTAACGACGTTCACTACCACCTACGAAGGCCTCATTAACGACCTTCAATTGGAAAGCCGAATACTTCTTGCCGACGGAGCGGTATCGCTCCGCGTGATTGAAAAAGACAAGGACAAGGTCGTATGCAACGTCGTTCAAGCTGGACTCGTGCGTAGCGGCCAGGGTGTGAACATACCTGACATCGAACTGCGTGTGCCGAGTATCACCGATAAAGACCGCATCGATATACAATGGATGCTTGCCCACGGGATCGACCTCATCGGCCTAAGCTTTGTACGCAGTGGGAACGACATTCGTGAGTTGCGACGAATCATTGAAAAATACAAACCCGTGCAAAAGCCACGTATCGTCGCAAAAATTGAGAAGCCGGAAGCAGTCAAGCGCCTCAACGAGATCGTCGCCGAGGCTGACGCCATCATGGTGGCCCGAGGTGATCTGGGTGTCGAAGTTGACATCGTCCGCGTACCGGGAATTCAAAAAGAGATCATTCGGACGTGCAATCGCCATGGCGTTCCAGTGATTACCGCAACGCAGATGCTCGACAGCATGGAACGCAATCGAATGCCCACGCGCGCCGAGGCCAGCGACGTCGCCAATGCCGTGCTCGACGGCACCGATGCCGTCATGCTCTCCGGCGAGACGGCCATCGGCGCTTACCCCTTGGAGGCCGTCCGTATGATGGCTAACATCGTTACGGAAGTAGAACCCCTCGTCCAATCTCGAGAAGAGTTGCCGATCGAAGGTTCTCTGGGAAATGCCGCGTTGCAGACGACGCGAGCAATTGCCCTCTGTGCCATGCATGCGGCAAAACAACTCGACGCACATCGAATTGTTGTCGTTACAAGAAGCGGAAAAACCGCCCTCGCGGTCTCCGGACTTCGCAACGCCATGCCCGTCCTCGCGCTCACCGAAAGCTCCGAAACAGCCCGTTGGTTGTGCATCGCGTGGGGAGTGAGTGCGGTCGTTACCGATGCCTGCGAAGGAACGCCTCAACGGTTGATCGCTTTCATCGAAGACTGGGGACGTCAAACCCATGCGCTCGAACAAGGCGACCGCGTCGTCCTCGTAGGCGCCTCCGACTGGGAAAAAACGGAAAAGGATTTACTATTGGTACACACCATCACGTGACGCGCGATAGCCGGCCATGTGGTTTTACTAGTGACGTTGTCTCTTGAAGTGAGTCCAGTGGGAACTAGAGGGATTTCGGGCTAGGATGCTTTAGCTGACGCAGGGAGCGCAAAATCACTGGTCTTTGATTCCGTATAGTTAGCAGCATGCGTCTGTTGTGCCGGGAAGATTTTTGTCAAAATAGCAGGAACAAACCCGTCTCCGGTGATCCGTTGCCGCCAGGGATTCCTCAACCGGTGTAGGTCGTGGACTTAATGAAGCGATATTCAGTCGAATCTGTTTTGGCGAATGAGCTCCATTCTCTGACGCTTTTCTTCGAGCGATGGCCCATCGCCAATAGAATATGGCGGCCAGTGTCACTTGTATTAATTGCCATTGGAATTGTAGGTGCATGTTGGGCAACATTTTATTGCGAAATACTCATGTTCTTATCATTCGTCACTCTTGCAGACGAAGAAGCAAGTATGATGATCGTGGGCCAGTGGACTATGGGAGTTCTAACAGCGTTGTTCTCCGCTGCATTGGCTCGATTGGGTTGTTGCGCGGCATACAGTGTATTAAAAGAATCGTGGTGATTCCCGAGGCATTTGCGATTTTCTTAGGTTCCGCATGCGCAATTGTATTCGTTTGCCTCGAGCTACTTCTGTTCTGATGACGCGGCCCCCCTGTTGTCGAAAGTGCGTCCGTTTACGGACGGGTTTGACGACGGGGACTATACGAGCTGGTCCGCGGGCGGCACGTGAAGCGCGTCGTCCGGCTATATGGAGAACACGGTTAGCGGCTCGCAAGCCTACTTCTCCCGTTCGCGGACGGACGATGACGGCGAAGTCCGGTTTTCGTATATGAGCGAAGACACCTCGAATAGCGGGTACGTCTTGAAGGCGCGAGCGCGGTACGAGGTGTCGGCGGGCAAGCTGCTTGAGTTGGTGGTGTAACCCGGTCTGCGTTTGCCCCTCCCTCTAAGTCTCGATTCGGCCCACCATACCACTCCATTAGGCTCTCAGAGTCCTCTTGTTGACAAAGGTAACAACGTGTTGTATACATACTTGAAGTTGTTATAGAGGAATCGACATGAGCACAAAACTCTCGAACTTGGAATGGGAAATCATGGAGGTGCTTTGGGCTGCGTCGCCACTCGCGGCGAGCGAGGTGCACGAGCGCGTTCCGGAACGTCACACGTGCCACGTGAAAACGGTGCGCTCTCTTCTTGACCGAATGCTTAGGAAAGAGGCCGTGAAGCGCGAGAAAAAACATGGCGTATGGGTCTTTGTGCCTGCCATAGAGCGGGAAGCGTGCATTGCCCGGGAAAGCCGATCATTTCTACAACGCTTTTTTTCGGCGCAACCCGTCCCCCTAATCGCGCACCTCGTCCAGAACGACATGCTCTCGGATGAGGATCTCGATGAGTTGCGCGCGCTCATCGATAAGCGCAAGACGGACCAGTCAGGGAGCGAGACTCATGAATGAATTGACGACTGTAGCTGTTCAGGTTTTTCAGGTCGTATTGCAACTCTCGTTGCACGCCTCCGTTGTCCTATTCCTGATTCTCGCTGTCCGATATGCCTTGGGCAACAAACTTTCCGCACGCCAACGGTACATCATGTGGGGCATCGTCATCGCTCGCATGTTGATCCCATGGAACTACGAAGTGCCGGTGCCCGCCGAATTGCTTTACGCGGACGACACCGGGAACGCGGCAACACCGCAGGCGTTCGCTCAAACTGCAATCGCTCCGGCTACTCCGGGTTCTGAAATACCAATACAATCTTCTGGTAATACCCCTGCACGCGTGAACACGGTGTCACCATCTCTCAAATATCCGAACCCTTCGACGCCCGCTCCAAATATTGACTCTATACCAGTCGACGTGGGTACGATCTTAGCTGGGATCTGGTTACTCGGCGCTCTCGCGGTACCGAGTGTCATTCTGTTCAATCACGTCCGCTTTACGCGACGCCTTCTCCGTTCATCCGCCGCGCCTCCATCGTGGGTCCAGTACACCCTTGACGACGTCCGGTCTGAATTCGGCTATGCGGCACGACCGCGAATCTTATTGACACCAATCGTGCATTCGCCGACATTACTCGGTGCGATCCGATCAAAGATTCTCTTGCCGTCCGATTTGGTCAAAGATACTCCGCCTAAAGAAATGCGTCTGTTCTTATTGCACGAGCTCATCCATCTGCGCACCGGAGACATTTGGTTCGGCTGGCTATGGTGTTTCGCGTTGTCCGTCCATTGGTTCAATCCTCTAATGTGGTGGTCAGGTATGCGCATTCGAAAAGACCGTGAGCTCGCATGCGACGAGGCGGTCGTAGGGCGGATCGGGTCTGATGGTACAGGCGACTACGCACAGGCGCTGCTCCGGGCGGTATCGCTGATTTCTGGAAACGGTCAACGCCGCTACCGGTTCGGTCTGGCCGCGATTGCAGAGTCCCAATCGGAAATTGCGCGCCGTATCGAATCGGTTCTTACGCCCGTTGTCCGAAGTGGCGGCATACGCTACGCCAGCGCCGTAGCGCAAATCTTTGTCCTGTGTGCATCGTTCGTACTTGTCGCACCCATACACAGAACCGTTGAAGCACAGGATGAGCCGGCCAGCAGCGATGTGCCCGCCAATGCGAGCGCATTCATCCAATTGGTCGATGCGGAGATGAAACGGATTGTTGAACGCCACGATCGAGGTGACGCCTATCGGGACAAGAGTGATTGTTCCAGGGTATACGCGGAGTTCAAAGAACAAAACCCCTCCCTCGCCGACGATCAACTGGAATCGCTAATTCGCGATCTTTCTGGATACGCGGAAGCGCATCGGGACAACGAGATTTATGGATGGCGAATTTGGCATCTCAAGTCGTTGGTCGCCCAGGACAAGAAAGAACAAGTCCTTTCGGACGGCGTTCCTATCTCGCACACGTACCTACGGGAGGCGATTGCACTTTACCCACACACGAAGTATTCCGTACCGAGCAAACACAGCAAGTTTCAACACCTCGTCAATGAAATGGCAATGCTAATCTGGGACACGGAAGGACTCACTGCCGCCGAAAAGTTTCTCGTAGATACCTGGAAGGATGATCGAAGATTTCAGTATTTCTTCGACCATCCTTGGCGACAACGCATGGAATCCGAAGGAATCCCACTGGAACGACTGGAGAATCTGCAAGCGCGGCTCGCGGATAGACCACCATTAAAAAAAGTTGAGTTCTTGTTGACGCCGAACGGCCTACAATTCGAAGGTGTCATCTTGACACGTTTCGAAGATATCAAGAACGCACTTTCAAAGTTCGAAAAAACCTATGAGCACTATATTGCGATGGGAATCTCCACCGAAGAAATATCGCTCAAGCAATATCGCGAAGCCCAAGACAATCTCATGCAGCTACAATCAGAACTGGATTTCGATCACTTCAGTGATATCGGCCTTCAAGCCAGCGCGACCAACGCCAAGGAAACGCTGGTCAAAAAGACAAGTGCCGTTGCTTCGACGAATGACGGCACGTATGCGCGTGCGTTCATTGACCGGCACGACGGGCCCTATTTCCTCGATCGCATCGCCGAACCTGAGTCCGGCTATCATCGATTCGCCGCACTCTGGGCAGTCCAGTTCAAAGCCTCAACTGCGGACGAGGTTGAACGCAAGGAG
>JAJDAB010000046.1 GCA_029262095.1 Candidatus Hydrogenedentota bacterium | reverse complement strand
GCACAATAAGGATCAGCATCACCTTTGCTGCAAACATAAATACTAGGCGCTTCATGCAGTTGCCTCCGCGGTCACCGTTTCGCCACGTTCGACGCCAGCGAGCGTCAGTACGAATTCAGCCCCGAGCGCGGTGGACGGTGTGTGTGCGCCCGGTTCTATGCCGCCCGCCGCGACGGCGATGGTGGCCTTTATCGCAGCGTCGACGGTGAGATCGTAGGCGTCCGGACCGGTCAAGGTCATGGAGACCGCTTGTCCATTCCCATTTGATACTTCGCCCCAGAAATGCGACATGGTCGCTGCGCGTTCCGCAGCGGTTGCACCGGGTACTCGTTTTTCGACTTGCCCCTTGAGGAACGATTGAATAGGCCCGAGTCCTAAGAGCCAACCGAGTTTGCTCATGGTCCGCATCTGTTTTACTTCTTTCTCGGTGCTGCCGAGGTAGACTTCAATATTGGGAATCGCCGTTGACCAAAACGCCGTCGACACATCACCCCAAGGAATGCACACGCCCAATCGTTCACCGTGGTCGAACGGCACCATTCGCGTCTTCGATCCGGATGCGATCGATACAAGTTCGCGGTCACGCCGTATGAGTGCGCCGTTTGGCAACCCTTCAACGACGGTCTTGGCGGTGCCCGGGCTCACGTGCATCGGTTCCGACACGAGGGCAAGCGTGAGGTGCGTGGCATCCGGCAGCACGCTTTTTAACATCGCCGCCAGGCAGTCCGTCGGCACGACATCGCAACCCGCACCTGGCATGGACACAATGTTCGCTTCCTTCCAGCGCCCGTCGTTGGCCTGCGAGTATTCAAATACGTCGACTTCGCCCGTGATGTCGAGATAGTGGGTCCCCGCCCTTTCGCACGCTTCGAGCATCGGTTTCGACGTGGCTGAAAATGGACCCGCGCAGTGTAATACGGCGGCGGTGTCTTGAAGTGCGCGTTCTAGCGCGCGCGGATCGTCAAGTCCGACGACGCATGTCTCCAGACCGAGTTCTTCGCCGAGCGCGGTGATAGCCCCGACATTACGGCCGGCGACGACAGGCGACTGTCCGCGGCGAACCGCTTCTCTCGCACACAATTCGCCCGTGTACCCGTTCGCACCGTAGATCATCCATTCATTCATGTCCTGATCGGTCATGTGCGGCTCCATTGATTATGGTTCATTCGCGGATACTACCCTTTATACCGTATAAATGACGTTAAGTTCACTTGTTTGATGGGGGTGTGAACAACTTGAAACTGAATCCGGAAATTGACCTACCCAAGCGGACAATGCATTGGAAGCGGGCGGGCGTATTGCTATCGATTACCGTCGTCATTGTTGCGATATGGGATACATGGGCCGTGTACCCTCTCAAGATACTCGTGGTCTTTTTCCACGAGCTGAGCCATGGTATCACCGCTGTGGCGACGGGGGGGCGGATTGTCGAGATGCAGGTTGACCCGCAGCAGGGCGGGCTGTGCTTGACCGAAGGGGGAAGCCGTTTCCTCACGCTCTCGGCGGGGTACCTGGGGAGTCTCATCCTTGGCGGCTTGATCCTCCTGGCGGCATCGCATGTCAAACGCAAGAACATTCCCGTGCTCATGCTCGGCCTCGTTGTGTTTGTCGCGACAATTGTCTATGTGCGGCCGGTTATCGGATTTGGCTTTTTCTTTGGCGCCATCGCGGGAATCGCGTTGGTCACCGCTGCGCAAAAACTACCGAACGCGGCGAACGGATACATACTCACGGTCATCGGGCTAACAAGCACGCTTTATGCGGTATTAGACATTAAGAGCGACATCCTGGATCGGCCTGGCGCGCAATCCGATGCTGCGATGTTGGCCGATCTCACTGGCGTTCCGACGATTGCGTGGGGCGCGGTGTGGATGCTTATTTCGGTATGCCTCGCATTTGTTTTTATTGTTTTCGCTTCGGCGACCGTCGAACCGCAACCCTAATTCGATTCGCCAGTTCGATTACGACGGCAGTGACCTATTTGCATTTATGTTGTGAAATTCACCTGGACTCGCGTAGGTTACGTGAGTTGGCGTTGTCGTAACTTTGGTGGAGGCGCTGAACAATATCGAAGTCAAGGTTGATCGTTTCAGTGGGGGTATGGATTTGGGCAAACCAGCGCATGTCTTAATCGTAGACGACGAACCGACAAGCCGGGATGTCCTGTGCAAGATTATGGACAAGTTGGGCTACACGTCGAGTGAAGCTGGAGACGGCGCGTCGGCGTTCGACCAAATCGAAGCAGACCAACCCGATATCGTTCTTCTCGACTTGATTCTTCCGGATACTAGCGGGGAAGCGATCCTTGATCGGCTGCGTGCGGACCAGCAGTTGCAACATGTTCCTGTGGTCATTTTGTCGGGCGTGGACGACATGGAACGAATCTCCGCGTGTTTGGAAAAAGGGGCTGACGACTACCTCGTCAAGCCTTTCAATATAGCGTTACTTCAGGCACGTGTCGCCGGGTGTGTTGAACGGAAACGGGCTCACGATCGCGACAAAGAGTTCGGTCGTCAGATTAAAGAGTATAGCGAGGAACTTGAGGCTCAAGTTCATGCGCAGGTCGACGAAATTGCGTCTGCACAGTTGGCGATGATTTTCGCGTTGTCCAAGTTAGCGGAATCGCGCGATCCGGAAACGGGTGAACATTTGGAGCGGATGCGTGAGTATTGCCGAATATTGTGTGAACAATTGCGCGATTCCGACAAGTACGCGGAGATCGTTGACGAGGAATTCATCAGCAGCATGTACTCGGCGAGTCCGCTCCATGATATTGGTAAAGTCGGAGTACCCGATCAGATTTTGCTGAAACCCGGCAAGCTAACGAAAGATGAATTCGAAATCATTAAGCAGCATACCGTGTTGGGAGCGAGCACATTGCGTGCCGTTCGCGCCGAGTTTCCGAACATCGATATTGTTCGAATCGGTATCGAACTTGCAGAGGGGCATCATGAACGCTGGGACGGCAATGGATACCCCAACGGAATTGCGGGTGATACAATACCGTTGTCAGCGCGCATCTTGTCCGTCGGAGATGTTTACGACGCTATAACGTCTAAGCGGTGCTACAAAGACGCGATACCGCATGAAAAATGCGCGGCAATCATTCGCGAGGAAAGCGGGGCACAATTCGATCCGGATATCGTCGAGGCGTTCGTATCGGCAGAGGAACGTTTTGTAGACGTTCGCGAGAAGTTTCGGGACACGGAGAAAGAATTCCCGATCGGGTAGCGCTACTCCGTCACTGCGGTGGCATCCAGATTTATTTCGCCTGGGCGAATGTGCTCGACGTATAAACTCACCGCGCCACAAATGAATATGGGCAAGAAATACACGATGTGATTCAGAATCGCCGCAGCTTTCGCTGTGGGCACGTCGGCATTGGGCGCCGCGATAAGCACGGCAACCGCGACGGCGATGTGATACGCACCGACGAACGCAGGTGCGCCGGGTAGCGCCATCGAGGCGAGGATGAGCGCCTGCGCGATAAGGGGCGTTGTCCAATTCCAAGGCAGGTCGAACGCATTCCACACACTGACGTGCATCATTAGATTGAACGACCACGTAGCCATAGTGATGAGCATAGCGCGCGCAATCTCGCGAACGGACCGGAAGATGTGCAGCCCATCGCGAAAGTGGTCAATGATTTCACCAATTTTCGGGCCGAACTTCGGGGCGTAGTGTTCGAGCCTGCGTTCCAAATAGGCAGTGACGCGCTGTTGTTGAAAGTATGTGAATACGAGCGCGGAGAAAAGGCCGATGACTCCACCTGTCGCGGCCCACGCCGCGGGCCGTATTGCCATCGCGGAAAACGTAATCGCGGATTCCGTATCAAACATCGCGGCGGGCAACACGATTTCTTGCGAGGCCGGAATCGCCGAAATGCCAGCCGCCATGATGACCGCCACCGCGACCATATCGGCCGTATTATCGACCAATACGAGGGCGAAGCACTTGGGAAAGGGAATCTTCGCGAGTCGGCCCAGCACGAATGCGCGAACGATATTTCCGGGACGTACGGGCAGCGTCGCATGGGCGAGGATTCCGAGTGACGTCGCGCTGAGTAGCCACCGGAATCGTGCTTCGGCGGCCGTCCGCACGATAAATCGGAAGCGGTAGGTCTTCATGAGGAGTGCGCCAAACTTCGCGGCAAACGCAGCCGCAATCCACCCCGGATGCACACGCCGCAACGCATCGCCCAACGCCGACCAGTCGGTGCCGCGAAACATGATATAGAGCATGATGGCACCAACCGCTAAACCGATGATGGCGGCGGAACGCTTTTTGCCGCGCATTTTTTCCTGGGTGTTTTGGGGTGTGGACATGGATGGCGGTTCGCTTGTCGTTTGCTTGGTGGCGTGGTTTTCGTTTGGCAACCGATCATCAGAACAGCGCCATTGGCAGATGAATCGAATGTAGAGCGCGATGAATTACCGTAGTCGCGATTAGAACTGGAGCGGTGGCGCGCCGTAGCGTTCGATGAGATAGCGTCGCGCCTCGCCGGCGCCGAATATCGATCCAATAATAATGAGTGGAGTGTAATCGTTTGCCTGTGGAATGGCCAAATCGATTGCGGACATGATGCTCGGCGCCAACTCGAAGGGACAATCGGAAACGAATGCTGACAATTCATGGGCAGGCATCGCGCGGGGACCTTGGTATTGCGTAAGAAATAACCGTTGCGCGAAACGTTCAGCTATGCGCACCATGGTCTGCGCGTGTTTATCTTTGGAGACGGCAAGCACGACCAAACCACGTGGCAAAAATTCTGCGATCGCATCGAACGCGGCGGGGTTGTGGGCCGCGTCGATAATGACGGGGGGTGAGTCCACAACGCGTTCAAGCCTGCACGGCCAACGTGCAGCAGCGAGACCCGCTTCCACCGTACGAGAGGTTATATTGGGAAATCGATTCTGAATCGATTCTGCGAGGGCAGTCGCGATCGCGGCGTTTTCCGCCTGATGTTGACCAGGCAGGCCAAGGTTTTCTGTTTCGACGAACCACGAATCGCTCTCATAGTGGAATCGCTTTCCAGCATTCGATGCGCAAAATCGGATGTTGCGACCAAGTAGCACCGTTGGCGCGCCGACTTCCTTGGCTTGCTGGAGTAGCACTTCTTTGGCCGGGGATCGCGTTTCGCCAATGACGGCAGGAATCCCGGATTTTAGGATGCCCGCTTTCTCTCCGGCGATTGCTTCGAGGGTATCGCCGAGGTACTGCGTATGGTCGAGGTCAATTGGCGTGATTGCTGTTGCGATAGGGCTCAGAACGTTGGTGGCGTCGAAACGACCACCCATTCCGACTTCGATGAGCGCTATATCAATATCGGCTTCTTTGAAATGGTTAAACGCGATCGCGGTGACCATCTCAAAGTACGTGACCGGGATATTGTTCGATTCAGCAATATCGCGAAATCGTTCTATCTGTTTATCGAGTTGATTGTTCGATATCGGTTGACCATCGACCAGGAATCGCTCGGTCACGTCGATCAAGTGCGGACTGGTGAAACGTCCCGTCCGATATCCGGAAGCGCGAAGGATGGCATCGAGGAACGCGATTACGCTTCCCTTGCCGTTGGTTCCTGCGACGTGAATGGTGGGGTATTTCGTCTGCGGATTGTCTGCGCGATCAAGCAGCGCACGAATGTTATCGAGGCCTAGCTTGATACCGTGAAATTCAAGGCCTGCGAGATAGTCGCGCGGTGTCACGAGAAATACTTGCGGGTTTAGGTCGCAGCCGCTTTTTGCGGCGCGAGATATCGGATGAGCTTGGCGAGCATGGCGCGCAGCTGCGGGCGGCCGACAATCTGATCGACGTAGCCGTTATCGAATTGGTATTCCGCTTTTTGGAATCCCTCAGGAAGTTTGACGCGTAGCGCGCCTTCGATGAGACGCGGCCCGGCAAAACCGATGTGGGCGCCTGGCTCTGCTAGAATCACATCGCCGAGACTCGAAAAACTGGCGAACACGCCGCCGGTTGTGGGATGGGTGAGCACGGAAATATAGGGGACGCCGGCCTCATTGAGGGCGCGAACGGCATCGCTGGTCTTCGCCATTTGCATTAGACTGAGAATGCCCTCTTCCATGCGCGCGCCGCCTGAAGCGGCAAATGTCACAAACGGGATCCGATCGCGGACCGCGTCATCGGCCGCGCGACAAATCTTTTCGCCGACCACCGAACCCATGCTGCCGCCCATGAAATTAAAGTCCATGACGGCGAGTGAAACGGGAGCTTCCTCAATTTTGGCGACGCCGGTGATAATGGCTTCGTGCATTCCTGATTTTTTTTGTGTGCGTTCGAATTTTTTTGGGTAGGAGTAATCGACTTCTTCGACTACAAACGACAGTGGATCGGTTGATTCGATCCCTGTGTGCCGCTCTTCAAATGATCCGGAATCCACCATGAGCTCAATTCGCCGGGAAGCGGATACGAGGTAGTGGTAGCTGCAATGCGGGCAGACATTGCAATTGGAATCGACTTCGACGCGCGTGACGGATCGCCCACACCCCGGGCACTTGAGCCACACGCCGTCGGGTACTTGGCTACGGCGTCCAATGACGGATACAAAACGCCGGCGTTTTAGAAATGGCATTACGCCCGCCCCTTTATACGGCCGTTGGATCGACGCTTGAAGCCTCGTAAGTCGGCTTGTCGTACATGAGCCGGCTGCAATGTTGGCAAGGATGCACTTTTCCGGCGAGCACTTCATTCACGATTTGTGGGCGCACGAACATATGGCAGCCGCCACATGATTCACCATTCAATGGCACAATGGCACGGCCCGCGGACAAACGGCGACGAATGCGGTTATATTTCTGCATCAATTCCGGATCAGCTGTGCGTGTCAGCGGTTCGCGCTCGGTCTCAAGGACTTTGCGGTCCGCGACCGCCTCCTCCAGTTCGACGTCAATCTCTCCGCATTGCTCGTCGATTCGGCTCTGCTCGGTGGCGATTCGCTGCTTGTCTTCTTTGAGCCGGGCTTGCGCCTCTTCGAGATCCTCCATGGATTGGAGGATTTTTTCTTCGTTTTGGCTGATTTGTTTTTTGAGCGCGTCAATCTCGTGAAGAAGCGCTTGATATTCTTCGTTCTTCTTCACGCCCATTAGCTGTTGTTCGTACTTAATGATTTGCGCTTGCTTCTGTTCGTTGGCGCTTTCGGCTTCGCGCTGCGTCAATTCTATTGCGGTGCAACGTTCTTCGGCTTCTTTGAGCTCAGCGGCGAGCCGATTCTTTTGAACGTTGAATTTGTCTTTCTGTTTGGGGATTTCGGTTTCACGCTGTTTGCAGTTCTCGATTCGTAAGTCCAGCGCTTGAATCTGCAGCAAGGTTTTCAACAGCCACGTGCTCCCCTTGGGTTACCGTCGTCTTGCACCAATAAAAAAGCCGCAGCGTATGCTGCGGCTGTGTTTAGCCTTCCAGGAATGGCATCATTTTGCGAAGTTTCGCGCCGACAACTTCGACCGGATGCGTCGCATCGGCTTCGCGCAGTTTCTGAAACTGCTTGCCGCCGGATTGGTACTCGTCTAACCATTCTTTTGCAAACTCGCCTTTTTGGATGCGTTTCAGTGCGGCGCGCATCGCTTGTTTCGCTTCGTCCGTGACAATTTTCGGCCCAACGGATAGCCCGCCATACTCTGCGGTGTCGCTGACCGAATAGTTCATGAACTCCAGCCCTCCACGATAATACAAATCGACGATGAGCTTCAATTCATGCATTACTTCGAAATAAGCGATTTCAGGCTGGTATCCAGCCTCGGTGAGGACTTCGAATCCAGCCTTGATGAGGGCGGCCGAACCGCCGCAAAGCACGGTTTGTTCGCCAAAAAGGTCTGTTTCGGTCTCTTCTTTGAAGGTCGTTTCAATGATACCGGCCCGGGCGCCACCGATTGAGACGCCGTACGCTAGGGCAATTTTCATTGCATTCCCGGTGGCATCTTGTTCGATTGCGACGAGGCATGGCACGCCGGCACCGCGAACATACTCGTCGCGGACGAGATGGCCAGGGCCTTTAGGCGCGATCATGAAGACGTCGATATTGTCGGGCGGCTGGATGCAGTCGAAGTGAATGTTGAATCCGTGGGCGAACATGATGGCGTTGCCCGATTGGAGGTTGGGTTTTATTTCGTTTTCGAACAGGTCTTTCTGAATCGTGTCCGGCACGAGGATTACAACGATGTCGGCTTTGACTGTGGCGTCGGCGACCGAGAGCACTTCGAATCCTGCTTCGGTTGCCGCTTGATAGGTCTTGCTGCCTTCTCCGCCACGATGGCCGATGACGACCGATACGCCACTGTCGCGCATGTTCATGGCGTGGGCATGACCTTGACTGCCAAATCCAATGACGGCAACAGTCTTGCCGGTCAGTGCCGACGGATCGGCATCTTTCTCGTAATAGATGGTGGCCATGGAGCGTTCCTTTCCGCTATGCCTCGTGTTTGGGTGACCGGGATGCCGCGATGCGGCCGGTGCGCACGAGTTCCTGAATTCCAAATGGCCGCATCATATCGATGAAGGCCCTGACTTTCGCTTGAGTACCGGTCACTTCAATGATCATGGCGTCGGCGCCCATGTCGACGACTTTCGCGCGAAAGATATTCGAGATTTCGATCACGTCGCTGCGTTGCTTTACGTTCGCCGCGATCTTAATCATCGCGAGTTCGCGTTCGACGTAGTCTTCTTGGGTGAGATCGATGACTTCAATAACTTCGACCAGTTTGTTGAGCTGTCTTACAATTTGTTCGAGTACACTGTCGTCTCCGCTCACGGCGACGGTCATTCGGGACACGGCGGGATCGGCCGTTTCGCCTACAGACAGACTGTCGATGTTGTATCCCCGGGCGCTAAACATGTTGGAAACATGCGCTAGCACACCGAATTGGTTTTCGACGAGTACGCTGATGATATGGGTCATGTCGACTCCCGGCTTTGCCGTCTACTGCTGTTTCGGTTCGGCCCGGTTAAACCGGTCCATCGCTTTTTCAATTCCGTCTTCAATAAAGGTCTCGACACCTTCAACAGACCGTTCCACCATGCGATCGTATTCCGGACGCTCGTCCGGGGTAAAACCGCCGAGCACATGATCGCGAAGCTTGTCCGCCGGTCCTGACTTCCCCACGCCCATGCGCAGTCGGGGAAATTTGTCGGTACCGACGTGTTCGATCACCGACTTAATTCCGTTGTGTCCACCCGCGCTGCCTTCCGCGCGAAAACGCAATCGGCCCAACGGCAGATTTATATCGTCGACAATGATCAATAGGTTTTCGAGTTCATCAATCTTGTTTCGTGAGGCTTTGGCAACAGCCACGCCGCTCAAGTTCATATACGTCTGCGGTTTCATCAACAGCAGACGGTTTGTTCCCAGTTGTGCTTGTGCGATTTCACTGTCGAACTTCGTTCGATCAAATGAAACGCGTAGTCGGCGCGCCAGTTCGTCCAATACCCGAAAGCCGGCGTTATGCCGGGTATTCTGGTATTGACGCCCCGGGTTGCCCAGTCCGACAATAAGTTTCACCGGCATATTCCAGTGTATTTTGAAATTGAATATTCCGAGGTTTAGGAATCGGACGATTCGGAGTCCTCGGTCGACGCAGCATCGTCGTCGCCTTCAGCGGCTGCCGCACCCTCTTCGCCCTCTTCACCCTCTTCGGTGGTCTCCACTTCAACAACGCGCGGTTGATGAATGGTCGCAACCGTTCGGGACATTTCAGTCATAACGATGAGGCCTTCCGGAATCGTGAGATCGCTCAGATGTAGTCGATCGCCGATCACCATTTCCGTAATGTCTACCTCGATCTTCTCCGGCACTTCCAGCGCCTTACATTCGACATCGATTTCGCGAAGTGTATGGTCGACCACTCCACCTTCTATCTGACCCGCTGCGCGACCGACAAGAACAATCGGGACGACGGTCTTGATATTTTCGTCGAGGTTAATCCGTTGAAAGTCGGCGTGCATGATGGTGTCCCGGACGGGATGATGCTGGACGCCTTTTACGAGCGCCGGGCCTTGGATGTTGCTATCCTCGCACTGCAATTCGACGACGGCATGTTCGCCACCGGCATCGTGTACGAGGTGGCCAAAATCGCGGAGATCGATTGTGAGTGCAGCAGGCTCTTTTCCGCCGCCGTACAGTACACCGGGAATCGAACCGACCATCCGGGCTTGGCGCGCAGCGCCTTTACCGCTTGTTTCGCGGGTTGTAACATTTAATTTGAGTATTTCCATGGTGACTCGCTCCCAATTCCGGACGGTTGCTAACGAAAAAGACTGCTCACGGATTCTTCTTGATGAATGCGCCGGATCGCTTCGCCGATCAGCGGTGCAATAGATAACACTCTAAACTTACCGGTGGCCTCCGCCTCCTTGGAGAGCGGGATGGTATCAGTTAACCACACTTTCTTGAGAACCGAATCCTTAATGCGTTCGACAGCCGGTCCACTTAATACCCCGTGGGTCGCACAAGCGCGCACGCTTAACGCGCCGCGATCCATAATCGCCTGTGCTGCGTTGACGAGCGTTCCGCCGGTATCAATCATGTCGTCGAAGATGAGAACGTTGCGATCTTTGACCTCGCCGATAACGTTCATGACTTCGGATTCGTTGGCCTTAGCGCGCCGTTTATCAACGATGGCCATGGGGCAATCAATGCGTTCGGCGAAATCGACGGTGCGCCGTACGCTACCGACATCGGGAGAGACGACCGTGAGATCGGGAATCTCCATCGCGTTGAGTTGGTCAGCGAACACGATTTCGGCGCTAAGGTGGTCCAGTGGAATATCAAAGAAGCCCTGAATCTGGCCGCAGTGCAAATCGACGGTCAGAACACGGTCGGCGCCAGCGGCCACCAATAAGTTCGACACGAGCTTGGCTGTAATCGCGACGCGGGGACGGTCTTTCCGGTCTTGTCGTGCGTAGCCGAAATACGGGAGTACTGCCGTGACGCGGTTTGCGCTCGCACGGCGCGCGGCGTCAATCATGATGAGGAGTTCCATCAAGTTATCGTTGACCGGCGGCCGCGTTGAATTCACGATGAACACGTCGGTCCCGCGGACGTTTTCGCTAATCTGAACGTGGATTTCGCCATCGCTGAAGTGCGTAATCTCGACATGAGTCTCTTGGCCATCGAGATATGCGCAGACCGTCTTGATTAGATTGGGCGAGCCGCTACCGTTGAATATTTTAAAATTTTTGCTGTGGGCCATATTAAACGATCATAGATTGGCTGGGGAGGCAGGATTCGAACCTACGTATGCCGGGATCAAAACCCGGTGCCTTTACCACTTGGCGACTCCCCAAATTGTTTCATAACAATGACTTAACGGGCATATTGCTGCACTGAGCCGTGTCCAGACGCAGGGGAAATATTGCACCGCAAGCCCATGTAAACGAACGCAAAAGTATACGAATCGAAGCTTCGTCGAGTCAACTACGTTAATCCGGTCACGGATTCCCTAGAATCTGGTCTAGGCCAGCCGATTTCTTATACCTCGCGTAGCTTGTCGAGCGTGGTTAACGCGCGTCGTTCGGCCCCTTTGCTGGCCGCCAGAATTTCCTTGCCCTTTCCGGCACGGAGTTCGACGCGCAGCCCAGTGACTCGCCGGGCAATTTCCGATACTTTTTCGCCCCATTCGTGTGCTTGGTCGTTTCGGCCTTGGGCCATCAAGTGGCAGAGAATACCGTCGCACGCGCACAGGGCTGAACTGGCTTGTATGATCGTGGATCGGGTTTCTTGGATTGACGGTGCGGCATAGATTGCGTTGACCAATCCGTCGCGGGCTTGGTCCATGTGTGAGAGGGCGGCAAGCGGGAGATCGCTGTCTGCGTTCTTGATGAGGGTTTCGGCGTCAGCGATATCCAGGTCGTATTTGCGGGCGAGTTGCAAATTAAATTCGAGTAAGTGCCGATCGTCTTCGACCAGACGTTGCACAATTCGATCGCGCAACTCATTGCAGACGTCTTCGTGAGCAACGACAAATACTTGAGCCTGGCCGGGAACCATTTCCAGATGACGGCTCAAATCCATGGGCTCCCATTTTCGGGATCGAATGAAATCAGTAATGTCGTACATTTGCATACCTAACAACACGTCACGCGGCACTTGGAAATTTACAGACGACATACCCAGTACGTCGTTACTGACCACCATGTACATGTTGTAGCCGGGTCCGCGCAGACGGTAGGACGTGGCAGGCGACACGCCATCTGGAAGACGGGTGATGTCTTGTCCTTCCGCGCTGGTGACATACCACTCGTCGGGCAAGGGCCGCGGTTCGCATTGCAAGAGCAACGGCGATAGTGCATTGATCATTTCCATGCGCCGGTCTAGCTCTAGCCACAAATCGCTAAACGCGAGGAATGGCCCGGTGAGTGTTCGTTCGACGCTGCCGGTACCCCAGACGGGATCGTTGTGGTAGGCGTGGCTAAACCACCCACGAGCTCCATTCGCAAAAGAAAGGTTCAACATCAAGCGAAGTTCGGAACTGGTATTCCATTCCGGCAAGCCGGTGCCATATGTAAAGGTGGGCGCTGTGACCCAGAATTGTTGACCGCCCCGTAAGGGACTGTGTCGACGCACGATGTCGGCCATATCCCACGGTGAATGCGACGTAAAATGTTTAACGCCGGAAACGGAGAAGAATGGCGCGTATAACGGGAACTCACTGGGATGGCGCGTCATCAAGGCAACCGGATGATTCGGATCGACTTTTTCAACCATCGCCTTGGCGTCGAGAATCTGGCGAAAGCGATTTTCCGGCGGCTCATCCCAAATGTTCCATGCGAGGATTGATGAGGAATGGACGTGCGGCGTGACGTGTCGATCAATGGCGGATTGGATTTCGGCGGTTGACGAGTCCAGAGGTAACCGAATACTTGGAACAATTCGCAGGTCGAACTCATAGATTTGGGTGAGTATCGCGTTCCATTCCGTCTCGGACAATGCTTGGACGTTGTCTAGTGCGACGCAGTTGTGATGATGCGTGACGATATCTTCGAGGGCGAGTCTCCAATAGTCGCGCGAATCGACGCCTAAACGTTCAGCATTGTTCTTTGCCGTGGTCGCGTCCAGCGCGACACCGAGCGGCAGAAATTCATCGAGAACTGGATAGTGTTTGGGCGCGGAGGCCGCTTCGAGCTGGACGCGATCGTGATCGCATGCCTCTCGTTCTGACCCGCTCAGTTCGCGGAATCGAATCGAGTGGATTTCGACAGATTCGTTTGTGCGCGTGGTGGAGTAAAGGCGAAGTATCAGGGCGTCGATCTGTTCAGGAAATCCGCTGTGCGGAATTAGCCGCGCAAGGGTCACCCATTCAGTGGATCGTGGCAACATGTCGAGGTGTAACCCGCCGGGGTAGGTCCAAACCCACGCGGGCCAAGCATTCGGTGTTGCGCATCGGTATGTAATCTCGGCAATCGCGTATTGAGTGGTATCAATGGAGAAGCGCGGATCGTTCGTATGCAATGAACCCAGCGCGACCCAGTAATTCGGGTCATCTTCGTCGAGCATATCCATGCGCTGAATTTCGCCGAAGCGTCCCGTCAGCGTTACAACGGAGTCTTTAATCTCGGCGGTCGCTGGAATTCCGTTCCATTGCTTAAGATCTTCGAGGTCTTTTGTCGTCCACACGCCGAGCTCTTCGGCGGTGAATTCGACGTACTTCAATGAATCACGGGCGTCTGCGTCCGGCGTACGCAGGATGGTTTGGAGATAACCGGTGTAAGCATAGTGGTCTGGAGTAAACACCTTGGAAGCCTTTGCGATGTATCGCGTTCTCGACGCGCGCGTTACATTTCCTTGATTTTTTGTTTTAGATTTTCTTCGCGCGTCCATGCACTTTCGGTGATGATCCGTTTTAGATCCGCGAATTCGGCGTCGGTGAAAGACTCTTTGGCGGTGGTCGCCAATTCGTGCCATGAAAACATCAAAACGCAGCCGCCGACGACGACCTCGACCGTCGCGGTGCGCTGGCGATTGGGCGTGAAGAGTTGCACTTCGCCGAGAATGTCAGGGGCATCGATGGTCTTGTTGGCGGCGGATTCGGTCTTAATCCGGACCATCCCTTCGAGTATGAGGCAGCCGCTGTCCGTATCGGTTTCGCCTTGTTCGAACAGGGTTTCTTCACGGCACACTTCGCGGGTGTCGGACAACCAGAGCAGAACCATGACAAACCGTTGGCGCATGCTCTCGGGCAATCGACTGACGAGCGGCGTCGCCAGAATGCGTTCGCGAATTGCGGCTAGATCCATGGAACCTCCTCTGAACGAGTGGTAATCCGTATCACCATACGTCGCACGCGGGGCAGTTTCAATTAGGAGGACGTGCTAGGTGGTGGTGCGTCGAGCATGTTTTGTTCGCGCGTTTTGGCGCTGTGTTTGATGCAATCGCGCAGCGTTTCGAGTTGCTCGGGTGTGAATGTATTTCGGATGGCCGTGCCTAGGTCGTGCCAGCCGAATTCAAGGACAGCGCCGCCCACGACGCATTCGACGGTGGCGCTGCGGTGTGCGTTGGGCGTGAATAGCTGGACCTCGCCCAGAATCTCTGGCGCTTCCAGGTAGCGCTGTTGGCCATCGGTTAGGGTCACCCGCACCATACCTTCCAGGAAAATGACGCCCATATCCGTCTCGGCTTCGCCACGCTTAAAGACAGTCGCGCCCGCAGCATACGTCTCATGCTGCGCCCGGTCGAGCAATTGGCCGACAAACGGCCCACGCATCTCCCGCGGTAACAGTTTGACCAGCGGTGTCTCGTGTAACTTGTCCAATACTTCTTGCGGGTGCATGGCGTTTCAGTCCCTCTTATAAATGATTACCCGTGTTCTAACACGTTTACCCTGGGAAATTCATGCGCCGCGAATTGCGATGAATCACGGGCGGATTGTTCAACGCGGGGACGCGGAGGACACGGAGCGTTATTTAGAGTCCTCCGCGACTCTGCAGTCGAATCGACGAATTCAGAAAGGGCAAGAGTCAGAATTTTTGAAGATTCGCCGTCATCTCGGTTTCACGTGTAGTAGCGCACTTCATTGCCTTGTCACTCAAGTCCGGCCGTTCGAAGAGCCGCATTGCGTTGCTCGTCTATCTCGGGGCGTGAAACCGCGAGGTAGTTCTGCATTAGGTTAATCGATAGGTCAGGCCGCACACGGAGTCCTTCGACAATCGCCGCTTGGGCCTCTTCGATGTTGCCGAGCGATACCTCGCTCATGGCGATGTATAGATAGCCTGTGAGGTATGTTGGTTGAACCGCGACTAGGCGCCGGCCCGCTTCGAGGGCAGCGGCATATCGACCCGTTTCCCAGTTGGCCAGAGCGAGACTATCGTAAATCCAGACCATCGGTCCTTGGGGATCGAGTTTCTGGGCTCGTTCTGTAGCGACGATGCACGCCTCGGGATCGCCCGCGAGCAGCTGCGCCCAACCGAACCAAATCCACGCGTTGGGCATGCTGGGATTCAAATCAACGGCTTTGCGGGTCGCGTCTATTGCGTTTTTCGGGTCGCCCGCTGCGAGGTAAACGGCGCCCATTGCGGCGTGTGCGACAGGATCGCGCGGGTCGAGTTCAAGGGCACGGCGGGCGATCGCTCGGGCATCGTCCAAATGTTCATCGGTGGCGGCTTGACCGTCGCCGACCATCATCACCCACTTTTCTAGAGCCAGACGCGCCAGCGCGGTCGCGAATCGGGGATCAAGTTCGGCGGCACGTTCGAAGAGCCGGGCCGCCTCGATTGAGTCTTCGGCCGTAAAGCGATCGGAATGCTGAAGTCCGAGCTGGTAAAGACTCCACGCCTGGAGACTCTCGGTGCCCTGTTGTCGTGCGCGTTCTCCTTCCGCACGTGTCAGGTCGCCCACGAGCGATGCTGCGATGGTCGATCCGATTTCATCCTGCAGGGCAAATACATCCTCTATCGCACGATCATAGCTTTCCGCCCAGACGTGTTCCGCGGATTCCGCATCGATCAACTGCGCTGTGACGCGGATGCGGTCGCCTAAGCGGCGCACACTGCCTTCGACGAGGTATCGCGCACTCAGTTCGGCGCCGACGCGCTTCAGATCGAGATCGCCGCCACGGTATTGGAAGCTCGAATTGCGCGCGATCACCGGAAACGCGCGCCAACTCGCAAGGCGTGTGATTAAATCGTCGGCGAGACCGTCGGCGAAGAATGCCTGTTCGGGGTCCGTCGACAGGTTGTCGAACGGCAATACCGCGATCGCCGGTCGACCATCGAATTGGCCAACGTTGGCCGGGCGACTTGTGGTCCGGGTCATGTCATCTACGTTTGATACTGCTCTGGGGTATAGTCCGCTCAACCATGCCGCGCAAGTAAACAAAGCGCCTAGAACAATCAAAGAACCTGCCGCAATCGGGATACGGTGACGAAGTTGCGGCAACGCCTGGCGTTGTGGCGCGGGCCTGGCCTTCTCGCTAGCAGGCGGCGCGACAAAACTCGCGACGCCTTCGATCCCGGCTTCGCCGATTTCGATTGGGTGATCGAATCCTTTTAAGTCGTAGAGTCCGTGCAATTGCCAGAGAATTGGTTGGCCGAGTGAGTCGACGCCCATGCGCTGCTTCGCCGAGTTGTAGACCGCCGACGACATGAGCACTTGACCGGGTTTTGCTAAACCTTGAACGCGAGCCGCGACATCGACGGCCAAGCCTTTGACGTAGGTCGAGTTGTTCGGGCTGTCCTTCTCCGTCACTTCGCCGAGGTGGATGCCGATGCGCACGGAGGGCAAGTCGGAATCGTCCGCGTGGGCTTGCTGCAGCCGCAACGCGAACATGACACCAGCACTCGACGTGTCGAATGTGAGAAAACACCCGTCACCGGCCCAATCGATTACACGGCCCGCGCACTCTTCCGACAATCGTGAGACATGCTCCCGGTGTCGGGTCATTAGATCGTCAACCGCTTGATCGCCGTGCGCCGACTTCAACGCCGTCGAATCGGCGAGGTCGGTGAAGACGAGCGTGAGCACTTTTGAGGTTTCATTCGTCATTGTGATTGCCGGGGATTCGTTTACCGCGGAGACGCGGAGGACACGGAGAACTACTGTTACAGATTGGGCGCTCCCATCGATAGTCGCGAAACCCCATGCGCCAAAACGGGCACATTGAAATTGATGAGGAGACCTAGCTCGCAACCCAATAGCTTCAGGTACGTCATGAGCTGGGCCTTGTGTAGGTTGGTAACTGTTTCTACCGCCTTAAGCTCTAGGATTAATCGACCAGCTACGAGTATATCTACCCGATACCCGCAATCCAGTACTTCGCCTTTGTATTTGACAGGCAGCGCTAACTGGCTTTCGAACGGAAGGTCCTGTAGCGATAGCTCCCGACACAGGCACTTCTCATACGCCGATTCCAACAACCCCGGCCCAAGTGAGCGGTGCACTTCTATGGCTGCCCCAATCACACGACTGCTCAAATCGTTTATCGGGATTTCGTCCATCAGAATTCGTCGCCCGTCACATCATTTCACCGCGGAGGCGCGGTGTACCACACTTGTTGATTCGAGACGTCCAATGATAATTGCCGAAAATCGTTCGCCTATACAAGTTCATAAAATAACGCGAGATGGCAAAGCTCTCGACCCAATAGCCGTATCGATTCTTGTAAAAGCGCCCGTCACAGCAAAATTCTTTGCGCGCTTCTTCGCGGTGAATAGCTCTACATCGATTGACGTGAGGGTCGAATCGGCGATGTCGGTGAAGACCAACGTAAAAACTTTTGACTGTTCGTCCTGCATGGCCTAGTTCGTGTCCTCGCGTTCGGGGAAGTTCATCTTATCCAGGATGGCCTGAAAGCGGGGTTCGTCGTAGATCGATGTGAAGAGCGGCGCAAACCAAGTGTCCAATGGGACCATTCTGAACGATCGTTGTTCGTACGCCCGCTCCAGCCACGTGAGGGCCGGGTCTGATTCGTCGAGTGCAACATACGCAAACGCCATATGAATTGCCGAGACAAATTCAACTTCCGATCGCGCAGTTTCCGTTTCGAGTAGTCGGCGGGCCTCGTCCTCCTCGCCCGCATACGCGAGAACTGCAGCGAGGCCCGTGTCGGCGTCTACGCCTCGAACCGCGAGCAGTCGACGGTAAGCGGCCAAAGCCTTCTCATACTCTCCCGCGCATAAGTAGTCTTCTGAGAGGTCTTGGAGCGTGCCAGCGTGATCTGGAAAGATTTCCAAAATGCGGGTGCGCTGAACGATCGCGTTCTCGTACTGACTCGACATACTGTATGCGTCAGCCAGCGCGTCCAGCGCGCTCGGATTGAAGGGATCGATTTCCATCGCGATTGTCGCCTCACGGATTCCTTCTTCGTAGCGACCGGCGAGTAGGAGACTCCAGGAAAGGCCATGGTGAGCGAATGAATCGCCGGGATTTAGTCCGACACTCTTGAGGAAATACGCCCTGGCGCGATCCCAATCGTAATCGTACCCAAGGGCTATCCAGCCGGTCGCGGTCAGCGCATACGAATTATTGGGATCCAGCGCAAGCGACTTTTCAATTAGCGCCTTTGCCTCATCGCTGTTTTCACGTGGATCAGACCAGCCCCAAACCGATGTCGACGCAACGGCCATACCCAAGCTCGCGTATGGCGCGGCGTATTCCGGGTCGATCTCAATCGCGCGCGTGTAATGTTCCTGAGCTTCGCGGAAACCGGTTTCAGACTGGAGGTACGACGCCCGCTCACCCCTTAGAAATTGTTCGTAAGCTGCCGGATTCACATCTCGGGCCACCGTCAACCGCGTCTCTTCCTCGGGGCTAAGATTTGCTTGGATTTCCTTCACGATTGCCAACGCCATTTCGCTGTGGAGCTTGAAAATACTCGTTACCGTG
>JAJDAB010000045.1 GCA_029262095.1 Candidatus Hydrogenedentota bacterium | reverse complement strand
AAGAGACGAACACATTTTGGACCGTTATACCGAGGCCGTCGCGAATGTTATGTTTCGGGACAAAGCGCTGGCGGTCTTGTGGGCGGTCATGTTGGCCACGCCGGAGTTGCGCCCCATCCAAGTCGTGGGCCTGAAAATGGGCCACGGCCTTCTCATGTCGATTTTGAAAAGTCGGCTCGGACACTTGGATGAGAGTACGCTGGAACGGATTGCCACCACGATTTACCGGGCTTCGTACGCAATGCTCTATACGGCTTGCCAGAATCCAGACGAGGATAAAGTCGCGGCGCTCGAAGAACTGTTGCGCTTGCAAAACGCGTATCTGAAGAGTTATCTCACAAACGACTAACTGACGCCGCGTAGCATGCATTGCAATTCGGCTTCGTAACTGACCAATTAAAGGAATTATGGAAATGCGCGCTCGACTTCCTCTCATCGTACTCGCGGTCGCTATTGCTTCTTCCTCATTTGCGCACGTTGACGGTCGGCCATCGATTCACGACACGATGGCAACAATTGTGGATCGAATTCGCACTTCGCACGAGGCGGACGAGCTAAAAGCGCTCACGACCGAAGATATTGTCGCGCTGTTGACCGATGAAGAACGGCAAATCCTGGGTTCTGAGTACTGGTCGTTCAATGTCGATGTGCCGGTCACGGTCTACGTCATGCGCCACGACAAACAACGCGAAGTCCCGTACTGGCTCGCCGATGGCACATTTGAGAAAACCAAACATACCGTCGGCGTAAATGACGAGACCTACGAAGTTTGGGAAAAGGCGTTTGACGCGGGCGTCGTGGGACTCGGTGTGAATGGATTCGAACGCCGCGGTGACCACTATTTCATCGGAGTCGTGCCGAAAAAGAAAGGCAAGACCGTCGAGATTACAGACATGTATCCCGGCCAACATAAATCAACCGAATTTAAAGAACGCGCCGTCGTGCATGCCGATGACTTTGAAAATCGGGTCTCTTCGCTGCCCGTGTTTTTGGATGGCCAAACACTAGTCCGTGGTATTCAGGACCGCACAGAGCAAACGCAATTGGTTCGAATTTGGCGGGAAACGGCCTTCCCTTCGACCGATACGCCGGACCAAGTTGTCCTGACATGGAGCGACGACCCGAAGACGACCCAAACCGTTCAGTGGAGAACCAATCCGAAAATCACCGAGGGAATAGTTCAATACAAGGCGGCGAGTGGCAGCGACGCGATGACGGCCGACGCCGTACAAACGATCCTCGAAGACACGACGCTCGCAAACGACCCTGTCAATCATCGGTTTACCGCGACCCTGTCGAATCTCAATCCAGGAACCGCATACACGTATCGAGTGGGCTATGGTGACACGTGGTCGGATTGGGCGGAATTCACGACGGCCCCGGCGAAGACGGCTCCATTCAAGTTCGTCTATATGGGCGATGCACAAAACGGACTGGATACATGGGGCGTATTGCTCGACAAAGCTTTTACCGAAGAGACCGATGCAGCGTTTTACATCATGGCCGGCGACTTGGTGAATCGGGGCATTCAACGCGACGACTGGGATAGTTTCTTCCACAATTCGAAAGATCATTACGACAACATCCAACTGGTGCCTGCCATCGGAAACCATGAAGACCAAGGCGACAACGGCCCGTGGATGTATCTAGACATTTTCGACTTACCCAAAAACGGGCCGGAAACCATTACGAAGGAACGCGCATATAGTTTCGAATACAGCAATGCTTTGTTCGTCGTACTGGACACCAATACATCGGTAAAGGACCAAACGGCGTGGCTCGAAGACCAACTCGCCAACACAAACGCGACGTGGAAATTTGTGATCTATCACCACCCCGCTTATTCGTCCGCACCCGGTAGAAACAACGCTGCCGTTCGCAAGTATTGGACACCACTTTTCGACAAATACAAAGTCGATTTAGCCTTACAGGGTCATGACCACGCATACCTGCGCACCTATCCCATGTACGACGGAAAGCCGGTTGATTCCGCAAATGAGGGTACGATTTACATCGTTTCGGTTTCCGGCACAAAATTCTACAAACAAGGTGAATTTGAGTACACCGAATTCGGCATGACCAACGTCGCGACCTATCAAGCCTTGGACATCCAAATCGACGGCGATTCGTTGACCTACAAGTCCTACGACGTTGAAGGTGCGGTGCGCGACGAATTCGTCATCAAGAAGTAACGTGCCACGCTCAAAGTTCGCGGGGACGCCAGAGATTTACGAGCGTGCCATTGGCATTTGACGCTAAGTCTTCCCACCGCTCAATGGGCAAAGCGATCTGGGCGATCGCCGCAGTCGGCATTCGCTCATCTTCACCCGCCAAGTTCTCAATGAGTTCTTCCACCGTGGGGTTGTGGCCAACGATCAGCAATCTTCGCTCCCGGTCGTCACGCTGCCGAATACAGGTGACGTAATCGCCGACATCCGCCGCGTAGAGTTCATCGGCAAATTCAATCGTCCCGGCAAATCCGGAGGCCAGCGCGACGGCTTCGCTCGTTGTCCTTGCGCGAACTGCGGTAGAACTCACGATCGCTTCCGGGACCAAACTCTCCTGTTCCAACAACTTGCCCATACGTGGAGCATCGCGCTTTCCCCGCTCATTGAGCGGCCGATCAAAATCAGCGGTGTTGGGGTAATTCCAGCTCGATTTTGCGTGGCGCATAATTGTTACGGTCTTCACGTCTTAGCTACCCCATGTTCCTCATTCGGTTTCGTTATCTTGACGAGTCGCGATTGTACCGGCTGTAGGCGTTTTCGCCATAACGAAACAATATAGAAACAATAATATATTTACTATTATTAAAATACTGAGATATAGATGTGATCGTAACGGGAAGCTAAAGTGATATTTTTGAGCCAAATCAGCATTCTGCCATTCAAATACATTGTACAAGTTTAGCCATAAGCCATTTATTGGAAATCACTTATACTTCAAAACCGACATTCTCTATTTGGTGGTAGAATTAATTGAGCGTTCGGTTACGAAATCATCTTCAGTCAAGAGATAGCTGATTGATTGTCGCAAAGAAGGTTCAGAAGCTGGCCGATTCCGCCTGGGATGCGACCGAGCTGACATTTGGGGGAGAATTCTTGTTGTTTAAACGAAATCATCAGCGTGTCGAGCCCGAGACACAATCTAAAGGAAACACTTCGCACTGGGGCGGCTGGGTGCCGCTACTGCTGATCGGGCTCGCAGGGTGCGTGTTAAGCGTGGGCGGCGCATTCGCAGTTCGCCAATGGGAACACGAGAGCCTTCGCGTCGATTTCGAACGCCGTACCGGAAACTTCATGGTGTTCCTACAATCGGACATTGTCCAGCAATACACGGCCAGTAACCAGACAATATTGGAGAGTCTACGTGACGCGATTGTTCGAGACGGGTTGAGCGAAGATACACTTGAGGCATTCAGGAATAGCAGCGTTACTACAGATTGGATCGCGTCAAGTATCGTGCTCGTTCCTCGCGTTCCAGCGTCAGAACTGGAATCGTTTTCATCGGACATGCAACGGCAACTCGGGGATACCTTCGCGATCGGTGGCTTGAATAAACCCGGCGTGCAGTCGCAACCCATTCACTATCCCATCATGCAAGCGGTATCCACAAACGACGACCTAGACCTTTTGGGCATCGATGTCGCAATGTCAAGCAGCGCTGCGACAGCGCTCGAAGTAGGACTTTCACGGGACAATCCCGTGGCATTCGGCCTCGCAGACGAAGACGGCGTCCTGTCCTTTTTTCATTTACTCGCGCTTCCTGAGAACGTTGCCCCACTGACCGTGGCCAACAAACCCTTTGAGGGTTTCGTGGGAATCGTGACGGAAACTTCACTCGGCGGCCTATCGGAATACTTCCCGCTGGCGATGGGTGGCGTTGACACGTATCTACTCGCAGCGCCCCGTGTTTTTGGGCGCAATTCGTCCGCGAAGCCCGATGCCACCAGTCCGAGTGCACTTGTTCGCGCAAGTGTCCTTGCGGAATGCGGACTGGCAGGCGGCGCCGACATAGACATGGGCGGATTACACTGGAATGTCGTCAGTGCGCCACGACCGCAACTCTACGCGATGCACGACACGAATAGAACAGCCCAGGTGGTATTGCTTATCTTAGCGATCACCACGCTCGTTGCATTGGCAACGGTGCGTGCACAAACTCGATCGCGCCGTGTCAGAAAGCTCGTCCAACTACGCACCAGAGAATTGTCGGCAGCAAATGATGAATTGGCGCGTGAAATTGGTGAACGCAAGAAAACCGAATCCGCACTAATCCAAAGCCAAGAGATGTATGAACTCTTGAGCAAGAACGTCACTGATGTGATCTGGACGACCGATTTGAATATGTCGATTGACTACATTAGCCCGTCGGTTAAGCACTTGCGTGGATTCACCAACGACGAAGCCCGGCAACAGCCCTTGGACGAAATCTTAACACCCGAATCGTTTGCCAGTATATTGCCGTTGATCGGTGAAGCGATCGAGCGGGTACAAGCGGGCGAAGTCGACCCGACGCCAAGCTACACCCTCGAACTGGACATGGTGTGCCGAGGCGGCGACATCGTTCGTACCGAGACAACGGCCTCGGTATTGTTGAGTACGGAAAAGGAGGTCGTTGGGTTTCTCGGCGTGACTCGCGATATCGAGGCGCGCAAACAAGCGGAAGATGAAACCACGACATTAGAGTCGCAACTGCGCCAATCGCAGAAAATGGAAGCCATTGGCACGCTCGCCGGAGGCATTGCTCACGACTTCAACAACTTACTGACCGGCATTCTGGGCTATGCCAATCTTCTAAAACTACAGACGAACGAAGAAAGCTCAACGTTTGAGGCAGCCGATGTCATCGAAAAAGCGGCTCAACGCGCCTCGGACCTCACCAAACAACTGCTCGGCTTCGCACGCCAAGGCAAACTCCAAAACTCCGCTGTGGACCTCAATTCGATGATCTTGGAATCCGTGGCGTTGTTGCGGCGTACCATCGACAAAAGCGTAAACATCGTCCAGCGGATGGACGCAGAAAATTCCGAAGTCATGGGTGATCCAAGTCAGTTGCAATTGGTAATGCTCAATTTGGCCGTCAATGCCCGTGACGCGATGCCCAACGGCGGCGACTTAACTCTCGAGACCAATTGCATCGACATCGATCAGGGCGTTCATGCGGATCTTCCGCCGGGCCGCTATGTCCGACTACGCGTATCGGATACCGGCGCAGGCATCCCACCGGAAATCTGCGAACGAATCTTTGAACCATTCTTTACGACTAAAGCCCGCGGAGAAGGTACCGGCATGGGACTCGCCACGGTGTACGGAATCGTCAAGAACCATGATGGCACCGTCAGCGTGGACAGTAAGCTCGGGCGCGGTACGACGTTCGAGGTTATGCTGCCGATCGCAACTATGGGGTCCGATTCAGACATTCTACAAGTAATTGAAAAGCCCGTTCACGGCCGCGGCAAAATACTTGTCGTAGAAGACGAAGAAGTCGTCCGCAAGTTGGCAAAAGAAATCCTGGGATGGCTTGGGTATGAAACCGTGACCGTATGCGATGGTGTCGAAGCGGTTGAGTACTATGACGGACACAACAACGACATCGATCTCGCGCTCATCGATCTGAATATGCCACGGATGGGCGGTCGCGAGTGTTATCAAAAGATGAAAGAAATCAATCCCGATCTGCGCGCGGTCTTGTCTACCGGATACAGCCGGGACGGCGCGGCCCAGGAAATCTTGGACGATGGTGTCCAAGGATTCGTGCAGAAGCCATTTCAAGCGAGCCAGCTCTCGGAGGCAATCGCCCTCGCAATGAAGTAGACCGCTGGCCACGTCCTCCCTCGGGACGGGCTCGGTCACGCGGTCGTCAACCCAAGCCTGTGCGAACCTGACTTGTCCCTGGCCTTTCTGCGAATATAGGTAGCGTACCCGGTCGCCCAATTTCGACTATACGATACCTAAACCCGTATGAAAGCAGCCCCAATGACGTCACGCGCCGAAATACTTGAGACCCATCCAGAGTTTCCATGGCTTGCGCCAGATGATGCCCCCATTATCGAAGCGTTTCTTCGCGAACGGGCGTGGATCGCGCCTAGCGAACAGGTGATCGCCTGCGGGAAAGCGGGCGAGGGCAACATGAACCTCACATTGCGGGTCACAACGAATGCTCGGTCCGTCATCCTGAAACAGGCACGGCCCTGGGTTGAGAAGTACGACCATATCCCGGCGCCATGGGACCGGATTCTCTACGAGCA
>JAJDAB010000044.1 GCA_029262095.1 Candidatus Hydrogenedentota bacterium | reverse complement strand
TGCGGAGTGGTTTGTCGTCCTTCTGTTATTGCTGATTGTCTTCGGTGCGCAAAGACTTCCCGAAGCATGACGTCGAGTAGGACGGGCCAGAGAGGATATGCGTGAAGTGGGTCCTCAATATTCGGAACCTGAGTCAGTCTGGGAGGGCGATTTCGTCATCCTCACGGCGCTTGCGATTGCAGCGATCGGTTGCATGCTTGTCCTCGTCCTATCCCAGTCCGGTTGGGTTTAGGCCGAATGTGCGATATGATATAGAAGTGTAATCGAATTTGAGAACGATAGCGGGCTTGGGGCTCGCTTTGGAGAGATGTGATGTTTGGAATGCCGAGCGGCGCAGAGTGGCTGATCGTCCTAGTGTTGGTGCTGATCGTTTTCGGCGCGGGCAAGCTTCCCCAAGTGGGTCGGCAACTGGGTAGCGCGATTTCCGAGTTCAAGGACACGGTCCGTCCGAAGGAAGAAGAAGAAGAAGATTCGCCTTCAGCGCCTATGGATAAGACCGAGCCCACCAATACCTAGATCTCGTCTGCAGTACGAATACGACGTTACCGAAGTCACGCCAGCAATTCGCTGTTACAAGTCGTATTCCTTGAGCTTTCGATACAGCGTGCGCAATCCGATGCCCAGCATCTTTGCGCACGCTTCTTTGTTATAGCCGCACACCTTCATCGTTTCCTCGATGGCAATGCGCTCGATTTCCTGCATCGTTGTGCCCGTCGGAATCCGCATCTCCGCGAGGTCCGGCGTCGCTGTGCTCCGCACATGTTCCGGTACATCGCTCACATCCAACATGCGGTCAACACGGGACAACACCACCATCCCCTCGATGATATTCCGAAGCTCGCGAATGTTGCCCGGCCACGCATAACGCATTAACACGTCAACTGCACCCCGCGTAATACCTGCGATGGACTTATTGTTCGCTTTCGATGTTTCCTGAACGAAGTGATCGACCAGCAGCGGTATGTCTTCACGTCGTTGTCGCAGCGGCGGCACTTCTATCGCGACGACACGTAAACGATAGTAGAGATCGCTGCGGAACGTACCCTCGTCTACCATCGATTCGAGCGATCGGTTTGTTGCCGCGATGAGCCGAACATCAACTGATATGGTCCGTGAATCGCCCAACCGTTCAAATTGCTGCTGTTCCAACACGCGCAACAATTTCGCTTGTAAAGCGGGCGTCAACTCACCGACTTCGTCCAAGAACAACGTGCCCTGATCGGCCAACTCGAAACGGCCTTGGCGGTTACGCGTTGCACCGGTGAACGCGCCCGTAACATGACCGAACAACTCGCTCTCCACCAATGCCTCTGGGAGACTCGCACAATTCAATTTGACGTACGCCGCATCGTGTCGTGGACTATTGTTGTGAATGGCCTGGGCGATAAGGTCTTTACCGGTGCCCGTTTCGCCTTGGATGAGTATCGTCGCCCGACTCGTCGCCACCTGGCGCATCGTGTCGTACACGTTTGCCATCGCACGCGACTTGCCAATGAGCGATCCAAAACCATATTGCTCATCCAACCGACGACGCAGTTCATGCCGCTCCACAATCAAACGTTGCCGGCTAATCCCCCGTTGAATCACCGCATCCAATCGGCCAAGATTTAGCGGCTTCGTCTGAAAGTCATACGCGCCCTGGCGCATCGCCTCCGTCGCAAGCGCGACATCCGGCTCCGACGCAATGAAAATCACGCACATGTCCGGATTTCGGTCCAGCGCCACCGACATCAAGCGCATGCCATCGATCCGATGCGACGCGATCTCCGTAATCATCACATCAAAGGGTTGGCTGTCCAGGAGGTTGTACGCCTTTTCGCCATCATCGACCCACGTGGCCTCATATGGACCTTTATCCAGGACCCCTAGAATTTCTCGCGCCAAACCGTCGTCTTTATCTACGACAAGAATTGGCGCTTTGGACACAGGCGCGGCGGGCGAATGGTCATTATCCTGACCGGGAACGGCGTTCATCATGTTTGGAGGAACCGAGTGTACCAAACCAACGGAAGCGAGCCAACGCATTTGCGCCCCTGCAAACCGTTTGATACGATATTCAAGCGGATTCAAGGGGGATTCTGCGTTATGCGTTCAATCAAAATCATCTCAATAGCGGTCTTATGCCTGTCGATAGGGTGCGCCACCACTCTTCCAGATACCGGTGGGTTCGAGAGTACCGACTCCGTTACCCTCGCCGCCGGTTTCGAAGAGACATGGCAGGCCACCAAAGCCGTACTGCGCGAAATGGACCTTGAAGTCTACACCCGCGACAAAAGTGGCGAATTTGTGGCCTATTCGGAAATGCGCCGCCAATTCCGGATTGTTACCCCTAGGAGAGTGAAGTTCACTATACGTATCGAAGAACTCGGCACGGAATCCACCACAATTTCAGTTGATTCGGTAGAGCAAGTGTATGGTGTTACACCACTTACATATCCCGATTGGCATGATCGCGAATCCGTGGACAATGAAACCGCTATAGCGATTCTTGAGGCCGTACGCAACAGAGTTGGATAGATTTACAGGACGAAGCTTTTACATGGGTTTTGACATCGAAAATGTGCATTTCAAGAATTCATCCTTGGAAGTGATGGTCATTTGCGGGAAACATTAGCGATAAAAACGATAAAAATTCACCTTGAATGGCGATTTCTTTAAACCGGTGGTATAATTTTGATGTGTAGCAAAATTGCGCGGAGAGCCAAGTAATGGACCAACGGGTAATGATGGAAGTGGAGTGCCCACACTGTTTCGCCAAAGGGCAGATGCAAGCCCCGCCCCCGGGCGCGGTGATCATTGGGCCATGTCCGCGCTGCTCCGGTATGGTGGTCATATTTTGTGGCCGTGCTTTAGCCCTGGATAAAGACACTATGCTCGACGGGACCAATGAAGACAAACAGACACATCTGATGTCGGTCCTCGGCGAATTCCTGGAAGAGCGCGTTCAACAAATTGTTGGCATGATCTCCTCCGTAACCGACGAAGATCTGCAACAACTCATCGACCAAGAAGTCATCGATCAGACCGATGTTATGGGTACGGACGACGATATCGAATCCCCCGAGCCCGGGTTGATCTCCGATGATGAAATGTCGAAATTCCTCGACTATGAACTACCCGGAATTGACGACCACGCCAGCTTCCGTGAAAACTTCGGCTAGTCATCGAATCCCGAACACGCCAATCTTGATCCAACGCCAGACAATCGGTACACTCTGACCCAAGTGCACTAAATGACGCGGGGTGGAGCAGTCTGGTAGCTCGTTGGGCTCATAACCCAAAGGTCGTAGGTTCGAATCCTACCCCCGCTACCATCTAGAATCAAAGGACTTACGGCAACGTAAGTCCTTTTCTTTTTTCGCAGTTTGGGCCGATTTGATCACATTTTGATCACACGGAAATGAATCGGCCCTTTCCGCCGCTTAAAGAACAAGGTGACGAGTGTTGCACCTTCTTCTTGGCCCTTCTTGATGTAACCGCGAACACGTTCAAGTTGGGTTTGAGGGGTGCAAAATTATAGACGGCGACTGTCGAGCCTGAGTTTTGAGATTAGTAATTCGATATAAACAGAGTGGGGGACGGGAGTCAAGATTTTCGAATAGTTTCAACGATGGATTCGGTGTCCAACGATTTTGCATGGGACGAGAATCGTCGGGCAGACATGATTCACCCAAACGAAAACCACAATGAAATCCTAGTTGCGCGTGAACGCTTACGCCGCATCGCGGTAGTACTCGCGAATGATCCCACCGAGTTTGGTGCGGCAGCGGACCTGGCCTTCCGTTTTCGGGATAAAGTTTTCGTCGAGCACCGAGTTGTCGCGACCCACCCCTCGATGGGGTCTATGCTTGTGATAATGAAGAAGCCAGGTTCTTACGATGTAGCCCAACTGGTCTTTGCCGAAGCACATGAAATGGTTCAAGCATTCGCGTTTCAGTGTCCCGATGAAGCTTTCACAAAACGCGTTCGCCATTGGTGCCCGTGGCGGAATCTTAATGGGCCTCACTTTGGTATCTTTCCAGAATGCATCGAAGCTATCCGGGTATATCCGGTCACGATCCCGAATGAGAAACTTGGGATTGATGTCTTCATCATTCATCCACATTGTGGCGTTCCGAGCCTGTTGCATTACCCAGGCAGTATCCGGATGATACGTACTCGAACTACACAGCACTTTTCGGCTTCCCAAATGGATGAACACAAGAACATACGCGACTCGCACGCCACGAAGGGTGAATATTCTCTTCGTGAAGAAGTCGGATGCGACCATCGATTCCATATTGGCGTGCACAAAAGTTGTCCACGGAATCGGAGGATTCCTGATGGCCTTGTTGGGTTCTGGGAAGTGCCCTTCCTCTCTAAGAACGTTGCGGATGGTGCTGGTACTGATACGAATGCCCAGTTTCTTGAGTTCTCCGACAATACGGCGATATCCCCATTGAAAGTTCTCCCGCGCGAAACGAAGGACCAACGCGCGAACAGCGAAAGGCGTACGAGGCCTTCCGGAGCGCCTTTGCGGGCGCTGTCCGCGCGCCTGCCGCAGCCACTTCTTATAGGTTTCCGGTACGACGACATGCATCAATCCATCAACGTCATGGCACATCGTCGCGCCCAAACGGAAAAGTTCTGCTCGCTCTCTGGGCGTCGGCACGATTCGGCTCGCATCGACTCGACACCGGAGCATTCGAATCTGTGCTTCCAGGAATTGCATGCGAGCGTTGAATCTCGGGTTAAGCCACTGCATCGCCAACGTCATAACCCCATGAACTACCCGATCCATATGAAATCTACCTTTCGCTCCAGTAGGGGTTTTATGCCCGCAAACATTGGTTGCCGGTCGACGGCTACATTTTTGCACCCCCAGGTATTCGCTGACCCTCGTTTTGTAGTGCCCGTGTAAAAGTGGACAGTCAATCCGAGTAA
>JAJDAB010000043.1 GCA_029262095.1 Candidatus Hydrogenedentota bacterium | reverse complement strand
ATCATCACGACGTCCGCGTCTTCCGGTTTCCAGGGATCTCGAAGGATAGGCATGTTCCGACGACCCAAGTCGGCGCCGAACAGGAAGCGCCGCGCGTTCCCATCTTCCTCATAATCCACCTTACACATCGCCGAACCGAGCACATGGCCCGCATCGTGAAACGTCAGTTTTATCCCTGGCAAGATATCAAAGGGCAAATCGTAGGGAATCGACACAAATCGCAGCATCGTATTTTGTACATCGTCAATGTCATAGAGGGGTGCGATAAACGTCTGCTTCTTCTTGGATAGCCACTCCGCGTCGCGCTTCTGAATGTAGGCACTGTCCGCGAGCATGATCGCGCAGAGGTCGCGCGTGGCAGGCGTTGCAAAAATCGGGCCGGTATACCCATGCTTGACCAGCATCGGCAACACGCCGCTGTGGTCAATGTGCGCATGACTCAGCACCATCGCGTCAATCGTGTTCGCCGCAAACGGCAACTCCCGATTCTTATGTTCCGCTTCCTTACGCCGCCCTTGAAACATCCCACAATCAAATAGAATCCTGTGACCATTGATTTCCGCGAGATGTTTACTCCCCGTAACCTCCCGTGCCGCTCCATACGAAGTCAGTCGCATATGCCCTCTTTCATTGGTTTGACGCCCTAGCGGGCCTCCCCTACAACAAGCCGCGCATTGTACCGCGCGATGTCCCACCCATGAAACCGGCACACTTTGCTACCCTTTCCTACTATGACTCCGCGCGAACGTACAGAACACATCAAATCAAGCGCCTCCGATTTACGTTTCGACTCCTGCGGCATCGCAAACGCCGGGCCTATCGATTCCGAGGGCCGATTGGATATGTGGTTGGCATCCGGCTTCCAGGGCACGATGGCATGGATGCAGCGTACCCGCGATATTCGGCTGGATGTCCAACAAAAACTCCCCGGTACGCGCTCGGTCGTCGTGGTCGCTCGGAGTTACTACGCGGATCGTCCCGAAGCCGACCCCGGCACCGGCCGCGTATCGCGATACGCGTGGGGACGCGATTACCATCGCGCACTTCGAAAACCCCTACGCGCCCTAGCCGACACGATTGAATCGTTTTCCCCAGACGCCCGCACCTATTGCTCAATCGACAGCGGCCCCGTCATGGAAAAGGCCTGGGCCACTCGCGCAGGCATCGGCTGGCTCGGGAAGAACACGTTGGTCTTGCGCCGGGACCTCGGATCCTGGTTTTTTCTCGCGACGATTCTCACCAACGTTGAACTCGAAGCAGACGAACCCGTGGCCGATCAATGCGGCGGTTGTACCCTTTGCCTTGATGCATGCCCGACCAACGCCCTCGTTGAACCCCGCGTTCTTGATTCCAACAAGTGTATCTCGTATCAAACCATCGAGAATCGCGGCGATGTCCCGAAAGACATTGCGTCAAATCACGGCGATTGGGTGTTCGGGTGCGACATCTGCCAGGAGGTTTGTCCTTGGAACCGCGCGCCGGCGATCACCGATGAGGCGGACTTTCACCCACGTGAGGGTCACGCAAATCCGGACTTGGATGCGCTGACGCAAATGGATGACGCGGCGTTCCTAGAATCGTTTGCAGGGACGCCTATCAGGCGCGCGAAACGAGCCGGCATGCAGCGCAACGCCGACATCGCAGGAACGAATCACATAGATCCGGTACCCTGATTCGTGTTGCCATGCGCTAAGTTCATGGCATAGCAACGAGGTATTCCGCCTACAATCGTCATCACAGCACAAGCGGGGATTCATGTGAATTCCAGATTGGCTGATGTACCGATGGAATCCCGCCTTTGCAAAAACGGCATAATCTGGCCCATTCAGCTCGTTTAGAAATCAGGCATCCTGATCGCGAATGATACACCGGCGGAAACATCCCCCTTCGAAGGGGGATCAAGGGGGGTGTTTGGCCGCTGTGCAATGGACAACGCCCCCTTGTCTCCACTACAAATAAAGTCTGACCGCGCTAATGATGATCTTTCGATTCCGGAACACGAGACAACGCGACGGACAGCAGGTCGACGATGAGTTGATTTTGACTCATCCCCTCCCCCTTCGCCGCCAACCGTATCGCTTCGTAGAGATCGCCGGGAACGCGAATCGAGATCTTCCGCGTTTCGAATTGCGCCGTCGCGCGCAGATCGACAATGTTACTCAGTGGACTTTCGTGTGCTTCGAGCGATGGCGTCGGGTCCGGCTCGCTGATCGAGTCTTCATCCGGCCCAAAGCAAACCTCAAGGATATCTTCATTCGTCTTACCCGCATTGATGAGTTCCAACACGCGTCCCCTCCCCCCCATGCTTCGCAGATGCCGGATTAGACCGGCAGCGCTCAGGGCAAACCCACTTTGCCGAACAAACGCGACTGCGTCCCCCTCGTCCAATCCACGACGGATAGCCTCAATGACAAGCTCTTGCTTGAGTTGTATGTTTTTGGCCATCCGAACCCCAGTTGCCGTGGTACGGGCATAAAAGTGGAGTATAGTAAATTATTGACAAAAATACAATAGGTGCGATTGCTGCCGAATTCAGTATCGACAAAATGTAGCCATCAATCAGGGTAACTCGCAATCAACTATCCGTCAACCCAAGCCGCCCGGTCGACAATCGGACAGGAACCGAACGATGCGGCCTCCATTATGGACTGCTATAGTCACGTCATGGGACTGACGACCGAACAACGCGAATGGCTCACGTTAGCAATGGTGCCTGGCGTAGGCACGGGCAAATTCATTCAGTTGCTCGCACGATTTCGCACGCCCGGCGCCGTCTTGAATGCATCCCGGACCGCGATCGAATCGGTAGTGGGCAACGCGCTCGCAAAACGAATATCGACATACGGCGAGGCGGTCGATGTCGGCGCCCAAGAACGCGCAATGCAGGAACGCGGCGTCAACCTAATTACGTTGGATGATCAGCAGTATCCCACTCGCCTCGCCGAAATCTACGATCCCCCGCTCGTATTATTCACCCGTGGACAGCTTCTCGAACAAGATCAACATTGTGTGGCAATCGTGGGGACGCGACGGCCGACGCCGTACGGCATTCGCATGGCGGAGAAGTTCGGGCGCGAACTCGCCGCGCGCGGCATTACCGTAGTGAGCGGTCTTGCCCTTGGCGTCGACACCGCAGCACACCGAGGTGCGATTGAGGCTGGCGGCAGAACAATTGCCGTGCTGGGTTGCGGTGTAGACGTCGTCTATCCCAAGCAAAATGCCGACCTGTACGAAGCCATCGCCAACAACGGCGTAGTGATGACGCAATTCGCGATGGGTACGGAACCCAGGGGAACGCACTTTCCCGTACGAAATCGGATCATCAGTGGACTCTCTCTCGGTACGTTGGTCGTGGAAGCGCCGGTACAAAGCGGTGCGCTCATCACCGCGCGCCAAGCCGCCGAACAAGGACGAGAAGTCTTCGCCGTACCCGGTCAACTCGACATTCGCAATAGCGCGGGCCCGCATGCGCTAATCCGCGAAGGCGCGAAACTGGTTGAAACGGTCGAAGACATCTTGGTGGAACTACAGATTCCCGCACAGGTGCGGCAAGCGCCTGCCCCACCCCCACCCCGCAAATCCCAGCCCGAGTCGCAACAGGCAACCGCCGCCCCGGTCAAACCGGAACCCGGCGAATCAAATGTC
>JAJDAB010000042.1 GCA_029262095.1 Candidatus Hydrogenedentota bacterium | reverse complement strand
CATTTAAGTACGTACATTTAATCTGAATTATGATAATTATTCGCAATTCGCATTGTTTCTGTGCGACGTGAAGCAATCTCCGTGGTATACTGCGAACCGTTCGTATGTAACAGTCGGGGCGTAGGGCTTCCTTATGGGATGGTCTGCGTATGTGGCAGCGAATCGGAACGACGTGTGCGGTGCATCAGATAGCGCATGGGCGTCATCTCGGGTTGCTTGCTGTCCGTTTCTAAACTAATCGTTAGATCGATGAGACGGTAGAAGGTCAATTGAATTAAATATGGAAAGTTCACGAGTACTCCAGCCTACGGGCGAGACGGGATATCAACGCGATTCTGGAACCCCAGTCGTGGCCGAAAGGCGCCCAACAGCAGCCGACAAGTCGGTTGCTGTCGAAGGGTTGAGCGCATGGGATCGTGTCGAACTTGCCCGGCACAAACACCGTCCGCGCATGCTCGACTACGTTTCAAGGATGTTCGACGATTTCATTGAACTTCACGGAGATCGTCTTGTTGGTGACGATTCGGCGCTTATCGGCGGGCTAGCCCGTTTTCACGATCAGACCGTAGTCGTTGTGGGACAGCACAAAGGTGCGAGCACGGAAGAAAAAGTGCGCCGGAATTTTGGGATGGCACGCCCCAATGGCTATCGAAAGGCGCTACGCTTGTTTGAAATGGCCGAACGTCTGCACATTCCTATTGTTACGCTCGTCGATACGCCTGCAGCTGACCCGCATCCGGATTCGGAACGCGGTGGTCAAGGTCCGGCGATTGCACAGAATATCTTGCGGATGCTCAGTATCAAGACACCCATATTTGCCGCGGTATTAGGTGAAGGTGGATCCGGTGGCGCTTTGGGCATTGCGGTTGCAGATAGGATCGTAATGATGGAGAACGCGATTTACGTTGTGTGTCCGCCAGAGCGGTGTGCGGAAATTCTTTGGAAAGATATCGATCGGCGGCAACTTGCCGCCACGGCCATGAATGTCACCGCGGATGACCTATTACGGCTTGGCGTTGTCGATTCGGTGATCGAGGAGCCGGGCGGAGGGGCACACATCGACCCTGACACGGCGGCGGCCAATCTTGCTGCTTCGCTGGACGAATTCTTGAAGAGCGCCGGAGATGGTCCATATTCGCCCGCATCGCGCCAGGCGCGGTTTCGGTCAATAGGGCAATGGAATGAATCAGCCGCTCAGTCCGCGTCGCCATGACCCCACGAACCGGCTGCGAATCTGAGTCGACTCTTCACGTTCGTGTGCAGCCTAAGTCGTCGTCGAACCGAGTCGTGTTGGAAGACGCTGGTCGGGTCCGTATCGCTGTAACAGCGCCACCCGCCGATGGCGCTGCCAACCAGGCGGTTTGCCAACTCATCGCCAAAAGCCTCGGGATTGCGAAATCGCGTGTACGCGTAATGCGCGGAACCCGCAGCCGCGAAAAAGTTATTCACGTAGACGGCCTGGCTGAAGAAGAAGCACTTCGGAGACTGTCCGCGATTTAGTTCGCGGCCGGGATTGTCCAAGATGCAGACGACTCGGAACGAAGGTGACTCGAGCACGGTTAGCACCCACGCCATCGCCCAATCGCGTGTGGGCATCATTTCAACATCCGCCAGTTGGGATACCGCATTAGGCCTTAGTGTTGACGTCGGCCATGTTTGTCAATCGATCGACGAGATCGAATTTGTGTGCTATCGAACGCCCGAAGTGAATAGCGGCGCCGATTCTCGATTGAGCTTGAGCCGCATGGTGGGCGCGTTGCGTGAGCACGATGTTCGTTGTGTTCTTGTGTTGTGCTCAGGACAACGAGTGGATCGCAACCCCGGCAGTTTAGGCCGTTTGTTCGTGGTGGAGGATCATGTGAATTGGTCTGGGGATAACCCACTGATCGGGGGGCAAGCATCCTTGCCAGGCGAACGATTCATCGATATGGCTCGTGCATACGACTCGAATCTCTGTGCCTCCCTGTGGGACGCCGCGCTGGAGATCGGTTTTTCGGGTGAACGTGGTATCGCCGTCGACAGCCCGCTCAAGCAGATGCCGGAGCTCCCTGGAGCAGGGGAACATCAAGCGCTGATTTCCGGACTCGCTCAGCCCGTAATCGCGGCTCGCCAGGCCGGCATGCGAGTTGGTGCGGTTGCATTGCTGGATCAAGATTCAAGTTCATCGGATGGAACTTCAGTGGTTCCAAAGGGATATGGTACCGAGGAATTGCGCCACTTCCTTGAAGTCGCGGCGCCATCTTATATTGATAGCGTTGAGGTTTAATAGTACGATGGTGGTATTATTCGTCCTACATAATATCGTTTTGCGCCAGGTATTTTTATTTAGAATCATTTTCGGGGAGACACATCATCATGACGAACAACATTATTCGGGTAATTTTTGTACTCTCATGTATTTTGATGGGCGGCCTTTGGCCGGTCACGTTGGCATCGCCAGACGGGGATGCGGGTGCGGCGGAAGATGCGGTTACCGCGCCGATACTGCCTTGGGTATTGTTCGGCGGTGCAGCAGGTGGTGGTGCAGGATTGTTTGTGCTACTCGTTCTCCGTTTCGTTACGCAGGATCTGTTCGAGCGAATAGCACCGGGCCTCATATCTATTGTGATCGGCCTTCTGGTGGGATACGCCTTGGCGGAATACGTGTTGCTCGTATTTTGGGAAGACCCAAGTACAACAGTCAGTCTCAATCTCAAGACAACGTTAATGCTCATTTTCGGGTTTGCCGGAATTTCATTGGGCCTCAATCGTGCCTCCAGTTTTGAGTCGCTCGTAAAGGCGGTCCACGGCGGCGCGGTTCGACCCGCCAATCTCAAATTGGTGGATACCAGCGTGCTTATTGACGGGCGCATCGCGGAAGTGTGCAGCACCGGATTCGTTGATGGGACGCTAATTATTCCACGGTTTATTATCAAAGAGTTACAGAATATTGCTGACTCCGCGGATGCATTGCGGCGTGTACGAGGACGCCGAGGCTTGGACATCCTGAAGGCTCTGCAAGACTCGGAGAGCAAAGTAATCGTAGAAGTAGTCGAAGATGACCCAGAGCAGGTCAAGGAAGTCGATGGAAAACTGGTCGAATTGGCTCGTCAATACAACGCGAAAATCCTTACCAATGATCTCAATCTGAACAAGGTGGCGCAGATCGACAACATCGGCGTCCTGAATCTCAATGATCTCGCTAACGCGCTTAAACCGGCTGTTTTGCCCGACGAGCAAATGCACGTCAAGATTGTGAAAGAGGGTAAAGAAGCCTTGCAAGGCGTCGGGTATCTCGACGACGGGACTATGGTGGTTGTCGACGGTGGCCGCGAATACGTGGGCAAACAAGTAGCAGTTTTGGTGACCAGTGTCTTGCAGACGTCTGCCGGTCGAATGATCTTCTCTAAGATGCAGAGTGTAGTCACGTGACCGCTCGGCTGCTGCTTGCGGCAGCGGGGACGGGTACTCGGTTAGGGGCGGAGCGACCAAAAGCGTTAGTCGAAATTGGTGGGCGTCCGCTCTTGATATGGACGTTAAGCCGATTTCATGCCATGGGTCTTGCTGCAGGTGCGGTCGTGCTCGCCACGCCCGGCGCGATCCCTGAGTTTCAATCCGTGATTGCCAATGCGGGTATTGGTGCAGAAATACAGCTTGTCGAAGGCGGTGCCGAGCGCCAATTGTCTGTGCAAAACGGCCTCGCCGCGATGCCGGACGATACGGACATTGTTATCATTCACGATGCCGCGCGGCCG
>JAJDAB010000041.1 GCA_029262095.1 Candidatus Hydrogenedentota bacterium | reverse complement strand
GGGTAAAGACCAGTTCACGAGCATTCCAATGTCGATGTATTGGGGCGCAGTAACCGTCAGTACGGTCGGGTATGGCGATGCCACTCCGATTACTCCGTTGGGGCGTTTTCTTGGGGCCATAATATCTGTCTTGGGTATTGGCCTTTTCGCGATGCCGACTGCCATTCTCAGTTATGAGTTTATGAAAGAAGTGCAGGGACGACGTAAAATGGACATGTATTGTCCGCATTGCGGTGAGCTGATCGAACAGCCGAATACGCGTGCGTCGGATGGTCCGGATCGGCGGTTGAACTCGTAGTCTCGATTAGTTGGATTCCGTCTTGTGTTGAGTGGCCACAGGGTTCGGTGAAGGAATATACAGGCCGTCGCTTGTCAGGCACAGGGCGCTTGCCGCGACGGCGGTCGTGCGGCATACTGCATCTTTCAAACGAATTGAATACGGAGGCGATAATCGTGAAACGGATATTGTGTGCGGCATTGATGATGGTTTCCCTGGGTGCGATGGCGGCGGACGATGTGACTCCGTTTCTTGGCCGTTGGGCGCTGACGATTCCCGGAGGTGGCGCGGGTTGGCTTGGGGTTACGCAGGAGAAGGGTTATCTTGACGCGCATATTCTGTGGGGTGGCGGCAGCGTTGTGCCGACGGCGAGTACTTATGTCGAGAATGGAAAACTTTATGTAACACGCGTCCACACGATTGATCGCAAAGACGCGGATGGTAACGTTATCCGCAAGCAGACGTTCACGGAGACGCTCGCCGCGGAGGTCGATGGCGATAAGATGACGCTTGAGCGCCACGACCCGAGCCGATCGGGTAAGGGAGCGCGTCTGGCCTCGTTCGAAGGGAATCGGATTCCTGACCTGCCGGATAAACCGAATCTGAAGAAAGTGAAATTCGGCAAGCCGGTAAATCTGCTCAAAGAGAACTCGTCTGAGGGTTGGACGTTGACGAATGATAGGCAGACGAATGGGTGGAGCGTGAAAGATGGCGTCCTGACTAACAACGCCATTCAACCGGAGGGTAAACACGTCTCGTTCGGTAATCTTCGCACCGTTGATGAATTTGAAGATTTCAATTTGAAGCTGGAAGTCAACGTGCCTCAGGGTAGCAATAGCGGCGTGTATTTGCGTGGCATCTACGAGGTGCAAGTTCATGATAGCTATGGCAAACCGGTCGATTCGCATAACATGGGCGCAATCTATTCCCGAATTACGCCGAGTGTCGCGGCCGAAAAGCCGTTTGGCGAGTGGCAATCACTCGATATCACGCTTGTTGATCGGCATGTGACCGTGATTCTCAACGGCAAGACAATCATCGACAACGAGCCGCTGCAAGGTTGCACAGGCGGGGCGATGTGGTCGGATGAATTTCGGCCTGGACCGCTGTTCCTACAGGGTGACCATGGCGTTGTGAGTTATCGGAACGTAGCGCTCACGCCGGTGAAAGGGTAGCGACGGGAATTTGAAGGGGCTCCCCATCAAGTTCGTTGTTTCCCTCTTCTTCATCCGCCTCACCGTGGTTTCCGCGCAGGCGGGAATCCAGCGGTCAGATCCAGGTGCACTGTAAGAGAGGTTAATGTCCGCAATGCCCGAAGCCTTTCATTTGGGAGTGCAGACTAAATGCGGTCCTTTGTGCCGTTGTGGTGAATCAATCATTGCTGCACGGAATACGAGATATACGGTTCAACATACTGCGCCCAGTCCCGGTCGTGAAACATTCCGATGTGTCCATCAAGAAATAGCGCGGCACGAAACTCTCGTCCGTCGATAACGTGCGGAATGGTTTCAATGGCAATCGGGATGCCCTCTCCCACTTCTTGCTGACTAACCGCCTCCGGATCGATTCCGTTGAGAACGGCATAGACGGCGGTCAGTTCCGAACGGCTCATGGCGGGGAAAGTCATGGCATAGCTAAGCGTGCCCGATGTGTGGCTGGGACACGTTAGTAGGGTCGGGTCTTCGAGGAATTCGGGGACAAGTGACCGCCAACCGGCAGGATTGTACTGTTCGTCGGTGGTGCCCCAAAACTGCACAATCCCTAGGGCCGCCTCCTTCAAGCGATGCATACAAGCATCGGCCTGTGCACGGGCACTTCGCACGACGTCTACGGTGGCTCCTGGTTGGCCTAAAGTAATCCGACTCGGATCAACGATCTCCGGCTCACCATGAAATCCGGCGCGCACTTGAACTTCAGTTGTACTGCCGCGGACCGTCAATAGACCAGTGGAATGGAGAAATTGTTCGCCATAGGCAGCGGCGCGTTCCTGTTCCCATTCGATGATTCGTTCTTTGGTGGACAAGTCGGTCCGATAGCTAGCCCAATCGAAATTCGCCCACACAGCAGTCGTCAAATCGATTGCATCCGAGTTATAGATTAGGCTACGCCGTTCATCGTCCGAGACCGTCGAAACGTCATCAATGTAGCGTGGCACGAGATCGGTTAGTGCGTCTGGAAGGCGTCCCTGGTGATCGTATGCGTACGCCAGGATGGCATCACGGATCTGTTGGGCAGTAGTCACATGTTGCTGAAGTACACGCTCCTTAATCGCCTCTCCATCTTTGAGCTTGTTCATCACTACGGCAAACGCCATCGCCGGGGTGTTGCTCGGCTCACGGTATGCAGGCAGGGTACCCTCGACCCGAATGCGCGTACTGGCTGGATGAACAATTCCGGTTATCGTCGGGATCTCAGCGAACTGTTCCGCGTTGGGGCTGACGCCGACCATAATTGCGAAGACTTCGAGTAGCGGGAACACGATCTGGCCATCTACAACCGTACCTTGCGCGGGCCGATCGCCTGCAGAAACCGGCAGGACTTTCACCATTGTGATCTCGTTCTCACGTTGGGTCAATTCGACGGTCGCTGCTGCGGGCCAATCGTGGCCTGCCGGCCATCTTGAGTCCTTCGGCTGATGCAGCGTCCACAGCCCGTCTAACGTTGGCGGCGCTACAACTTCGACACTCGCGACTGCAGGAAGTGGCGCAACGATTTCTGTAACTGTACTTGGCGCTAGAAGCGGCTGCGGTTGAGCAACGACCTCCTCGCTGGCTGTAACTTTCACTGGGATTTCGAATGGTGTCCTCGGTTCGGCTGTATTGCGCCATGCGAAGGCTGAAAGTAACGCAATGCCCGCAACGCTACTTACGACAAGCACCACCGGACGAACCGCGAACGCCGCGGCAGCCTTCCGCGTCGACCAAGGCGCCATCACTCCGGCTAGTGCACTGGTTATACGAATCGCGCGTTTGTTGACATCTCTGCGGCGGTCTTCAAGCGATCCCTCCAGTTTCTCCAAGACTGCGCCCGCGAGCTTCTCCCGCGACCGCTGCAATCGTTTTAATGCGGCGTCCCTCGAAATCTCCAATCGCACCGCGATTTCGCGCGCACTGTATCCCGCGAAGTAGTGCATCAACAGTACTTCCCGCGCATCTTCGTCTAGTTCATTGAGTTGATTCCGCAGAATCGCGTGCAGTTCGCTTTGCGCAGGATCTGGGGATTTAGGCTCGGGTGTCATTGTCCGCATGTCCAGGGAGTTTGACTCGCGCTTCTTCCGCACGAGAAGTCGCGCCGCGCTGTTCCTCGCAATTGTCGTGACCCAGCCGCAGAATTTCCCTGGTTCACGTAGTTTGTTCAAGTTCGTGTACGCCTGGACAAACGCGTCTTGTACAATGTCTTCGGCGTCGGCGTGATTGCGCGTACGCGCGAGCGCTACGGCATAAACCGAGTCTATATGCCGCTCGACCAGCTTGCTAAAACACTCGCGTCGCCCTGCCAATGTCCGGCGGACGAGCCATGAATCCGTTATGCGTTCACGTGCGAACATGGTATGAGGCTCCATTGTATGCGGGTTGTATTCGAAGTGTCGTTATACTGAGTCGTGAAACGGGTGATCGATGACATTTTGGGGCATACTTGCTCGAACGTGAGGCGAACTTGCGACGGAGGGCGCGCATATTGCCTAATGGGAATAGGTAATGCGCTTGCTGTGTTGGTTCGACGATAGGGTGCAAGTACGACATGGTTGTTTATGGGCTTGAACGAGGGAGCAATCGGATGAAACAAGACGGAAAGTGTTTTCTATTCGCGGCGATGACGTTCGCCTTTGCGGTAACCCTGCCAGTCGCGCTGGCAGAAGATGGCGCGAACACTGCTGGGGAGAAAAAGCAGATGACGCTCGGCGTGCTGTTGTACAAAGATTTTGAGTTGCTCGATGTGTTTGGTCCGGTGGAAATGTTTGGGAATGTGGGTCCGGAATTAAAAATCGTGATGGTGGCTGAGGAAGCTGGCGAGATTAAATCGTATCAAGGGCCGAAGGCAGTTGCCGATGTGGGGTTTGAGGATTGTCCTCACCTCGACATTCTTCTCGTGCCGGGTGGTTTTGGTACGTTGCCGCTTTTGAACAATAAGAAGACTCTCGACTGGATCAAGGATCGTTCGGCGAAGGCGGACATCACGACTTCGGTGTGTTCGGGATCGGCGATTCTTGCGAAGGCTGGTGTGCTCGATGGCAAGAAGGCCACATCGAACAAGGTGTATTTCAGCCTCGCGACGGCGCAGAGTGGCGAAGTGGACTGGGTGGAAAAAGCGCGTTGGGTTGATGACGGCGTTGTGGTTACTTCCTCTGGCGTCTCGGCGGGCATCGATATGGCGCTTGCGGTTATTGCACGGCAATGGGGTGATGATCGCGCGGAGCAGATTGCGATATTGACGGAGTATGAATGGCACCGCGATCCGACCGACGATCCGTTTGTGAAGTACTTGAATAAAGCGCCCGCGCTGCCGCGCTAGCGCACGACCGCAAACTTACGTTTTGTCGTTCCCGCGCGAGTGGGCATCCAGCGAATCGCTTCTGGTTTCCCGCTTTCGCGGGAATGACGATCTTGGTGTGAGCACGTTTTGATACCGGTTCGTGGAAGGTTTGGTATTACTCGATGAAACAGGAAATGATTAGTGTTGAACAAGCGCGGCAGTTGCCCGCGCTCTACACGAAGACGGTTCCGACGGATTATATCGACAATCTCGGACACATGAATATGAACCGGTATTACGACATTCTCGGTCCGGCGTCCGGTGCGATGCTCCGCCTGATGGGGCATACGGAGAAATCGCGGGACGAGCAGCACATCGGTAATTTCGTTCTCATGCATGTGATGAAATATTTGAAGGAAGTCCTTGTGGGCGAACAGGTGACGGTGCATGGGCGGGTCATTGGGCGTACTGAGAAGAAAGTTCACAAGATGTATTTCATGGTGAATGACACGAAGGAGAATGTCGCCGCAACGCAGGAGTCGTTAAACATTCATGCGGACTTGCAGGCGCGCCGGTCGTCGCCGTTTATCCCTGCGATTGCGGAGAAGATTGATGGGTTAATTGCAGACCATTCGCAATTGGATTGGGATGCGCCGGTTTCCGAGGCGATACGAATTTGAGGATTTAATTTGCCACGAAGACCACGAAGGATTAGTGATGCTCAATACCCAGGGCTATCGCACTAATCCTGTCAACAAAATATTGACAGGATTATAGGATAGCCAGGATGGCGCTTCTCACATGGGTACGCGGATGACACGGATTTGGCGGA
>JAJDAB010000040.1 GCA_029262095.1 Candidatus Hydrogenedentota bacterium | reverse complement strand
ATTCTGAAAACACCGATTCAAGTGTTCAGACGCCTCGAATACGTCCCCGCCATCCAGCGCGCGATGGTCCATCGACACGCACAACGTCATGATGTGCCGCGGCACAATCTCGCCATTGACGACCCGCGGTTCAAGCCGCGTATGCCCAAGCCCCCACATCAATACTTCCGGTAACGGCAAACACGTCAACGTTTGGTGACCGCCGACCGACATACCAATGTTTGCAACCGTAGAAGTCGTACCGATAAATTCGCTCGGCTGCAACTGATCTTCCATCGGCACATCGGCGAATTCCGGATCGATCTTGCCGTCCATAAGTCGGTGCCGCAGATACATCCAAAAAATTTTCAGCGACCCAATATCGACGGATCGAATCGCAGTTCCGATATATTCGCGAAAGCAACGCACATAGAGATGATTGATGTCCGTTCGCCGCGCACGGCGCGTTAGCGAACGCATCTCGCTCGATACTGTTGCCAGATCCTTTAGATGCGGATTCTTAACAAATGGACGCACTACGCCGTATTTCGTGTGAACGGTAAATCCAAGATTCACATCTTCGGCAAGAAATAAAGTGCCGCCGTTGCGCCAGAGGCTATTCTCAAGAAACGCATTCAAACACGGCACATTATGCAGCACATGCGCGATGGTCTTGAGGTAGAACGCCGAGAAATTCTTGTGCAACGCCTTTTTCTTGATCTCGTCCGGCGTCAACGATCCGCGACGTTCGCTGAGTTCATTGACGATTTTCTGTCCATATTCATGAACCGGGGTGACATCAAATTCGACGTTACCCGCCGCATGGGGTACATACTTGGCAGTCTGGCTCAACGCATACGAGACCCCCTGACGGACAAAGCTCAGGCGGCGGCGCTCCCGGAGCGGCACTTGTTTTTCAAGGTAGGCGATTTGACAGTTTCGAAACATTACAGGCCTTACAACCCCGGAGTATGACTCCCTCAATAGCCATAGGGTTTCAGCGTATCCAACAGGCCGCGCACGCGCCAAACCGCGTATCGACCCATATCAGGTATACTGGGCGGGCTTTTCTGGGAATAATGGGTTGGCCATTTTTGTATACATAGACAGTGGAACTTAGCAATTTTAGGGATCAAGATCATGCCTTCGTGGTTTTCCAAAGTATTTAAAGGCGGTGCCGCCGCGCCAAAGCCGATCGAAAAGAAAGCACCGGCACCCGTAGCCCGCGCACGACCGACTGCGCCGAAACCGCCCGAAGAAAATGAAAAACCAAAGCGAACTGTTGTCCATGCGCCGATTCTGCCCGATGAGTCGCTAAGTGCCTCCGAAGGCGGGGACAAAATCCGGATTAAGGCGCGCATCGAACCGGACCAACAGTCGTGTGTAATCCTCGTCGACCGGCCCGTGCTCGACGGATTCTCTGTTTGGATTCCTACAGCAGAGAGCAAGGCGGATTCGCCGTTAGCGGAGAAACTCTTCGAAGTCGACGGCGTTACATCGGTGCTCGTCCACAACTTCACGATTACCGTAAACCGTTCCCCGTTGGTAAAAGGCGATTGGGAATCGATGATAAAAGACCTGGGTGGGCGTATTCGCGAGCATCTTGAATCCGAGGCAACGGTTGTTTCGGATTCATTCCTGGCCGATCTACCAAATAGTGAAATCATCGAAGCGAAACTCGATACCGTGATCAAAACCGAAATCAATCCCGGTATTGCTGCACACTCGGGCGCGATCTCGCTGAGCCGGGTAGAAGGCAATACGGTCTATATTGAAATGATGGGCGGCTGCCAAGGTTGTGCCGCGTCCGACATCACGTTACGGCAAGGCATCCACCAAGCGTTCCGCGAAGCCGTCCCACAAATTGGGGCGATTCTCGACACGACCGATCACACCGCCGGTACGAATCCCTACTTCACTGAACTCCCGGTGGGCATGTAACCATGCCGCGCCTCGATACATTCGACATCAAACTCACGACCGGTGACACTCCACTGCAGGGGCCACTAAAATTCATCATTAACGGATTCCCCTTGGAATTTGAAAACGTTTCAGGCGGTACCGGCGCGGGCGAAACATTCGAAGCGACCGGCGCTCCGGGCAGTTTTCCGCATTCGCTTCTGGTCCATGGACCCGAAGAAGGCGATTGGGAAGTCAAAGAATTCAGCGTGACCTACCACCCCGCTGGCGAAGAGCCCTACTCGATTCGCTTCGGAGCCGTCACGGTGGATAGCGCTAGCGATCTGAACATCTGGTCCGATCGGCCATTGCCGGTCATGAATGTATAACTATGTCGACGGCGGAGTTAGCGAATAACACGTGCATTCCCTGCAAAGGTGGCGTGCCGCCGTTAGCGGACGACGCACTCGCCGCGATGCACGCCCAGCTCGATAACGGCTGGCAACTCGTCGAAGATCATCACCTGGAAAAAGAGTACAAATTCAAAAACTTCGCCGACGCTTTAGCTTTTACCAACAAAGTCGGCGCAATCGCCGAAGACCAAGATCATCACCCCGACATCCTAACGAGCTGGGGCAAAACGAAAGTGACCATTTGGACGCATAAGATTGACGGCCTCACGGAAAGCGATTTCTACTTCGCCGCGAAGTGTGACGTGGCCCTCACCGCGTAACAATTACCATGCCTTGCTCAGACATTACTGAAACGATGCAAGTAACGATTGACGCCGAAGACCGGCTCAAAGCATACTGGCTCGCCAAACGCAGTTGCGGACAAGGCGTCGGCGCGGGTTCGCTGCTCCTGGATCAATTGGCCGGTCGCACCGTCGACACCCTCCTCAACACGGACGCGGAAGACTACCTCAACGAATTCCCAATTGAAGACGAACTTGAAGAATTTCTCAGCCTAAAACATTTCTTTGCGATCCAGTCCGTCCTGGAAGTCCTCACAGGGAAAGAAGCAGGCCGCAAGGACGACGCATGCGCCGCAGCCGAAATTGCCCACGAAGACGGTGACACCATCATAGACGCCCGCATCTCCATCGACGCGGTCACGGAAAAGATTAAGGGCTGCGGCAACTGCAAAGGTTGCGGCACCAAGAAATCCCCCAAAGTCGTCTTCAACTAACGCTACTACCCCGCTTTGCGTTTGCGATTCCTCGATAAGACAGTCGACCTGGAATATCAGTTTGGAGTAGTCGTCGCAACAATCACGGATTCACGACGCCCGTGGTAATCCAGGGCATCCGGGCGATACACTAAGCGCCCTATGGCCGGTTCAACAATTAGATCAAGCGCTCCCAGTTCCGGCGGCGGATGGCGCGCCATCAAGTACGCGTGGACCAAAGCGCGGGAGGCGGGTGGTGCTTGGCGTCTGTGGAAAGCGTTGCGAACCCGCAACGCATGCAAGACTTGCGCGTTGGGCATGGGCGGACAACTCGGTGGCATGGTCAACGAAGCCGGGCGCTTCCCGGAAGTCTGCAAGAAGTCCATTCAAGCGATGGCCGCGGACATGCAGGGCCGTGTGCAATCCGACTTTTTCGAGCGTTTCGACTTTGAAAAGCTGTCCGGATTCACGTCACGCGAACTTGAGTCGTCCGGTCGGATCGTCGAACCGCTGTACGCCGGTCCGTACGACAAGACCTATCACGCGATTTCCTGGGAAGAGGCGATCGGTCGTGTCGCGTCGAAACTAAAGGAAACGCCTCCCGACGAAAGCTTCTTCTATTTCAGTGGCCGTTCTTCGAACGAGGCTGGATTCTTACTCCAACTTTTCGCGCGCCTGTTCGGCACCAACAACGTCAACAACTGTTCCTACTATTGTCACCAAGCCTCCGGGGTAGGACTTACGAGCGCCGTCGGTTCGGGCACCGCAACTATCGTCCTTGACGACATCGAACATTGCGACCTGCTCTTCATCATCGGCGCGAATCCGGCGTCCAATCATCCGCGCTTGATGACGATCATCAAGGATATGAAACGGCGAGGCGGAAAAGTCATCGTCGTCAACCCACTCAAAGAGCTTGGTCTCGTCCGATTTCGCGTACCTTCGGACGTGCGCAGCATGCTGTTCGGCACTGATATCGCCGACGCTTATATCCAACCTCACATCGGCGGAGACATCGCGTTTCTCACCGGCGTCGCCAAGTCACTGCTGGAACTCGATGCCATTGACCGCAGGTTTCTCGACCAATTCACGGAAGGCTGGCCCGAATTCGAATCGCATTTGCGCGACACGGAGTGGACATCAATTGAAACCGCGTCCGGCGTGCCAAGGGAATCGATGATCGAAGTTGCGAAGCTTTATGCACGATCGAAGAAGACCGTCTTTTCTTGGGCCATGGGCGTGACGCATCACGCGAACGGCGTTCAGAACGTGCAGGCCATTGCCAATCTAGCAATGATGCGCGGCATGCTGGGCAAGCCGCACGCCGGACTCTTGCCGCTGCGAGGACATAGCAATGTGCAAGGCATGGGGTCGATGGGCGTGACTCCGCAATTGAAGGAAGCCATCTTCCAACGGCTCCAAGACACCTTCGGCGTGACGCTGCCCACTTCGCCCGGCATGGACACGATGAGTTGTATGGAACGAGCGACAGGTGGCGGCGTTCGATTCGCATGGTGCCTCGGCGGCAATCTTTATGGATCGAACCCGGATTCGGAGTTCGCGCATAAAGCGCTAAGTGCAATCGATTTCACCGTATTCTTGAGCACGACTTTGAACACGGGCCACGTCATGGGACGCGGCAAGGAGACACTGATCCTCCCTGTGCTCGCGCGCGACGAGGAATCCCAACTCACGACGCAAGAATCGATGTTTAACTTTGTGCGCGTGAGCGATGGCGGCCCTGCTAGGCTTGACGGGCCGCGAAGTGAAGTCGAAGTCATCGCAGAAATCGCGGACGGCGTCCTGGGT